>WRNF01000152.1 GCA_009776715.1 Treponema sp.
AAAAATACCGAACAACAGCTTTGCGTCTCTGCGATCTCTGCGCCTCTGCGTGATTATTTTCTAATACTTTTCTCTTAACTTGTTGACATTGATTTGCTCCCTGTTCCCCGATCCCTATTAGTTTGTGTGGTTCGTGGTTTAGATATTCGTGGTTCAAAGTACATAACTGTCAATAACTTAATTTAAAACCAAAAGAAGGAACAGGAATGGGAATTTCAAAATTTGCGGAATTGCTGCCTTCATCTACCTTGCCGGTATAGGCATTAAAACTGCTGTTTCCACGGGACTGGTATAACAGCACAAGCAAATTTTCAAAAGCCGCGTATACTTCGTAACGGACTTTTCCTTTATTGTTTTTTCCAAAGACAGAAAATTTTATATCAAGGGGGAGAGTAGGGGTAGTTCGTATTCTCTTTCCGTATTCTACCGGCCAGTAATATTTTTCAATGAATTGTCCAGTTGGCATATCATATACCGGGTAACTTATCGGCCCATTGCCGGAACGTTTTGATATTTGCGATCCGCTTGCATAACCAAAACGGATGTAAATATTGAANGAAGGAACCGGTTTTATGTTTAAGATAAGATTTAAATTGTTAAAACGGTGAAATCCGGGGAAATACCATTCTCCGCTTATGCCGCCGCCCGATAAACTCATGTCGGAATCAATATCATTAGGGTCCCGGTATTTTGCCCAGTTAAAAGAATAAGATACCCAACCGTCCCAAAAACGGGACTGCAATTTTTGCAGCATAAGGTCAATGCCCCATACTTTTCCTTTACCGTTAAAGAAAGGTTGAATATCAATAGCATCATTTTCAATATATACCGGAATGTACATACGGTTAAATATATACTTATAATATGCCTCGATATTAAAAATAAACCCTTGCAGAAATTCCATCCTGCTTCCCAATACCGAAGTCCAGGCCCGGCCCGGTTTAAAGCCCTGAATATTATGCCGTTTTTCTGCCATGAACACCGTCTTGTCCATTGTAGAAAAAAGCCCGGTTCCGGCGCTTAACGCCATTGATTCAATTATCCATTTGTTGTTAAAAATATTAAAGTCCGCATTGAGCCGGGGATTAAAGGCCGGCATTGCATTAAGGGAAAAATCTTTTCCCAAAAGAAAATAATGATCTATGCGCATGCCTAATTCCGCTGCAAAACGGTTATCCGGCGAATTGTACTCTGTAAGCCCGTAACCGGATGTGGTGAATAAATTGCTGCCGGAATTGGGGTCGTAAGGGACTTCCATGCTTATAATTAAATATTCTTTCAACAAATCTCTAAGGGAATTATTGTTTGGATCAATTCCCATGCCGTCAAGAATTGCATCCTGGTCTTGAAAGTTTTTTAACCTTTTCTCTCTTCTGGCCAGTTGCTCGCCTTTCATTAAAAAACGGGTGTACATTTCCTGTATTCCCGCGGAAAAAAGAAAACCTTTTCCCAATTCCCAGTCATAGTCAATGCGTGATTGAACGTTAAACATAATGTCAGATTCAACGATAATTTCTTTGAAATAAAATTCATATTTTTCTCCGGGAAGCAGGGATGAAAAAAGGGAATTTTTTATATAATCTGAAAAATATTTTTCGCTTATTTTGCTCTCCATGAATCCGTCAATAACTGCATCTTCGTAACCTGTTCCTGCGGAAAATTTCAATAACATATCCTGCCTGGGATTCCAGAAAAGAGTTGTTGTAAGGAAGCCCTGGTAATTGGTCCAGTTTAACATTGTCCTTGAACTGCTGGTCAGTTCCGGCTCTGCTGTCGGCCCGTTTTTAAAATCTGCCCCAACACCGTCCATGCCCCAAAAAGCAGAGGCAGTAAGTTCAAGGCTGCCGGAAAAACGGTAATTTCCGGTAAGGGCGCCGCTTCTGATGTACGGCGCCGCCCGAATGGAATTAACCGCTTGCAGCGCATCATTTTTTTTTGCAATCTGTTTTGCCAGCCAAATAACCGGATCGTAATAGGTAATGCGCCCCATAAACAGAAAGCCTCCCTTGCCGGCAAATGGAAGGGAAATATTAAAACTGGCAGCGCTGGTGCTTATGCCAAATTCAAATTCGGTTTCAAAAGGGGAGGGCTTTTTGGCTTGAATATCCAGGAGGCCGGAAATTGTGTTGCCANAACGGGTCGAAAAAACTCCATGGGAAAGCTGGGCGCTTTGCACCATACGGGGATCAAATATTGAATACCCGCCGCCCCAATGNTANGGGTTNAGTATATAAAAACCGTCAAGCGATGCGCTCATGTCGCCGGGAAATCCTCCGCGGATGCTTGGCTGCGCATCGAAAAAACCGGCATATCCAACGCCGGGCAAAAGTTTAATAGAGCTCATTAGGTCTTCGATAATTCCAATCTCTGCGGTTTGCGCAATATCCCGGCCTGAAATTGCTACACTGCGCCCGGTTTTTGTTTCATTGCTTCCCGGTTTTTGCGCTTCAATAATAAGTTCCCTGCCTTCCATGACGCCTAGGAGAAAAAGGCCCAAAGTAAAGGAATCCTCTTGAACGGTAATTGCAAGCCTGCCGCTTTCATATCCAGGATAAGCAGCATGGATTACCACAGCACGGTCATCCGGCACAATAACGATCGATTTTCCTGCCTCATCGCACATGTACTTTTTGCCGTCATAAGATTGAATAAGGGCGCCCTCAAGCGGGATGCCTAACTCAATGTCTACAATAGTAATCTCTACTTCACGGGCAAAAAGGGGAAATGCCAAAAATATTAAAATAACACACAGTTTTTTCATTAGAGATTTTTTGTTAATATTATTATGCCTTCCTGAAGTTCCTGAATGCCTTTTGTGCCTATTGTTACCCGCGTTATGCTTATATTTTCCATTTCAAATAAATCTTTTTTTTCAGTTTTTCCTGCTGCAGTAAGTTTGTAGATAAACCTGCTTTCCCGGTTTTCCACATTTTGTTCGGGCCTTCCCGCGGCAATGCCGCTTTGCTCAGGACGAAGTTCCAATAAATCCTGTCCGTCCACTTTAAAAAAAACATATTTGCCTTTTGTTGCATTGCCTAAGAAGCTTAATTCGTATGCTCCGTTTAAATAGAATTGCAGCCTGCCCATAGAACTGTCATAAACTGCATCGATGTATGCATACACTGATTTTTCGTTTTCTTCGTTTATAAAAACATTGCCCGCGCGGCGGTATGTTCCGTCCCAGGAAGTACTGACATTGATTTTTAACCGAATGTCTTCTGTTACCCGGATAAGAAGGCTGTCAGGGGTCCTTAGTTCAATGTCCAAAAACCGGCGCATGGTTTTTACTGCGGTATTTCCTGTGGTAATATACATGCCAAGCCGTTTTTGATTGGAATACAGCCAGGAGAAAACCTGCATGGTTTCATCGCCGAAAAATATTATTTCTTTTTTACCGGGATCAAAATATATGTATTGATTTTTATCTATTGTTCCGTCGGGGCTTACATGGTACCATAGATCGTTAATGAATTCTTCAAACACTTTTTGATCTCCGGATAATATCTCCCGCAGGCGCCGCTGTTCAATTTGTGTCCCTGGAATACGGTTAATTTTTTCCTGCCTGTATTTCCCGCTTAACTGATCGTAGGCATAATTTATTTCAATTCTGTCTAAAAGGTTATCCGATTCGGTATCTTGCCTGGAAGCGGTTATGCTGTACGGAGGCGCGTTGGTAATATTTTGCCGGTAAGATAGAGGCCGTTCCGTTTCAATAATTGAAATGGAACCGTCAGATAGGATTTCGGCAATTGCGGTGAACGGCTCAGAACCAGGCTGTTGAAGGTTTTTTCTAAAAACAGTCATTGCTTGTTCTCTTTGGGCATTCATTCCGGTAACCATTACGCAAATACCGTGATCGCCTAACAGATCATTTGAAGATATGTTTACAGTACCCGGTATGCTAACAGTGGTAGGGGCATTCCACATCCGCTGATAACTTCCGGCCTGCACGTCATAAGCGATAAATGTTACATAAATAATATTTTCCGCATCATTTAAATTCCGGTATGCAACAAATTGCTCGCTGTATGCATAACTTCCCCTGTCAAAATTCAGGATAGATAATACCGAGTCCCCCTCCGACAAGGATGCTTTTAGGTTAAAATTATTTTCAGCCTCATATTCCTCCTGTGCCTGTGAATCCAGCCCTGCCTCGTCCGGCAATGAAGGAACTATTAATCTGCTTTGAAACCCGCCATATTGTTTCTCGTTGTTTTCTTTATTAAAAGGCCAAAAATAATCAAAAGACCATAAATAATCAAAAGGCCTAAAATAATAAACGGCTATTCCAATAGCAATAATTGCAAAAACAGCAATGGAAATAAACAATTCTTTTTTTCTTTTCATTTTATGTCCAGCATTTTTTTTATTCTTACAAGAGTTATTGCAAGAGTTTGATCTATGTCAATTTCTGTTTTAAAACCTGCGGCATTTTTATGCCCTCCGCCGCCAAAGTCATGGGCTAGTTTAGAAACATTTATGGCTCCTTTTGAACGCAGGGAACAGCGCACCTTTCCTTCAAATGTTTCCTTTAATAAAAACGAAACCTGAATTTCCCGTGATTTGAGCGGAAAATTAACAAAACCGTCGCTATCTTCAGGCTGCGTGCCTGTTTTTTTAAAATCATCCTGGCGCAATAACTGAACTGCAATTTTGCCTTCGCCGTGAATTTTAAGGTTTGTTATGGCAATTTTCTGCAGCAGCAATACTTTGTTTATTGTGTTTTCATACAGCAATTTATACGCTTCTTCCGGTTGAACGCCGGATTCCAAAAGCAACAGTGCGGCGCGAAAAGTTCTAACGTTTGTTTTAGGATAAGCGAAAAACCCCGTGTCATATGCTATTCCGATATATGCCGCCAAAGCAGTTTGCTGGCAAAGGGAGACAGATGCTGCCTGGGCAATTTCTACCGCCATTTCACTGGTTGATGCGGCATTTGAATCGCATATTCCTGAAAAATAATTGTTCGGCTTTTGCTCATGGTGGTCAATAACAAAGACTTCTTTTGCCCTGCAGGCCGGATCCCGCATAATGCCTATATTGTGCAGATCGGATGTATCCAGCAATAATACAGCGGCCTGTTCNGGCAGAAATCTATGTTCAACCGCATTCCAATGTTCAACTATGCCATGCGGATCCATGCATTTAAAATGTTCCGGTACGGGGCTTGCATTGATAATTTTAAATTTTTTCTCTTTTTGTTTAAGAATATCCGTAAAAACCATCTGCGCCCCAAGACCGTCCGCATCCGCAGGATCATGAGTAGTTAATATAAAAAAATCATATCGTTCAATGAACGTTAATAATTTGTCAATCATGGCAACCCGAAAAAACACTAGGAGTTTGTCGCACTTATAGAATTTGCGGCTAATAGCCGGCGGTTAAAACCGCAAAATTCTACGGCTTTTGGACTCCTTACGGAGTTTGCAGAGTAAAAAATGCTTAAAAACGGTGTTTTTTCGCATTTTTTTCATCAGAAAGGACAATCGGACTAAAGTCCGCGCCCGGCAAACTCCTAAAAAATGAGCTTGTCCCAAAAAACTTTCGTTTTGGGACAGCTTCAATTCAGAATAATAGCAGTGTTCAAACACTTATCCTTATGATAGAATAATT
>WRNF01000153.1 GCA_009776715.1 Treponema sp.
TCCGCAATCAGCAGAACAAGCGCAATATTTATTTGAGCAAGACACTTTTCAATTTCAATACTGGGCAGTGGAAAAAACAGGCGGATTTTGTTCTAATGCAAAAACGGGCGACAGAGGAATTGACGGGCGTGTTTATTTTGAAACTGATAAAGGGTTAAAAAGCATGGTTTTATCGGTTAAGGGCGGAAACATTAAACCAGGAGATATTCGGGATTTACGGGGAGTTCTTGAACGTGAACAGGAAACAGAATTGGCAGGGTTCATTTGTTTAAGAGAGCCAATAAAAGCAATGTTACAGGAAGCAGATGCCGCAGGTTTTTATGAATATCAAGATGTAAAATATAACCGCATACAAATTTTAACGGTTCAGGATATATTTGACGGCAAAAAATGGTATTGCCCTTCGCTTGTAAAAACAATAAGAAAAGATAAGGGGCAAACATATTTGGCATTATGAAGAATTGAATTATTGTAACTCTTCCAGCATTTTCAGCAGGGCCTGCACTGTCATTCCAAGGTATTCGCCGGCCTTTGCTGCCGGGCAGGAAACTCCAAAACGGTCAACCGAGAGAATGTTATGAGGTTTTGCCCATNGCTCCCAGCCTGACCTGANGCCTGCTTCGCAGACAATTACTTTTGTATCCGGCGGAACAATGGCATCGCGAATTACCGCAGGCTGGGATTCAAAAAGTTCCCTGCTGATCATTGATACTACGCGAACTGAAGGGCAAACTGCTTTTGCCGCAGCCTCCAAAGCGATGTTCACTTCCGAACCAGTAGCAATTATCACTGTATCGGGCTTTTCTGCCATGGCGCTGTCCGGCGCCAAACCTTGTTTGACAATATAGGCGCCGGTGCGGATAGTGTTTTTCCAGTCGGGATCGTCTTTTGGATAAACGGTAATATTCTGGCGGGAAAGCGCAAGGACAACAGGCCCGTCACCGCGTTCCATTGCCATAACCCAGGCCTCGGCAGTTTCTTCAGCATCGCCGGGGCGCAGCACCCTAAGATTAGGCATTGCGCGCAGGCTGGCAAGATGTTCAACAGGCTGATGCGTTGGGCCGTCCTCGCCGATAAAAATTGAGTCGTGGGTAAACACATAAATAACCGGCTGTTTCATTAAAGCGGATAGCCGTATAGCCGGGCGCATATAATCGGAAAAAACCAAAAATGTTGAACAATAAGAGCGCAGTCCGCCGTGCAAAGAAATGCCGTTGCAAATAGCCGCCATTGCAAACTCGCGTATGCCAAAATGGATGTACCTCCCGGCGCGGTTTTCGCGGCTCCATGTTCCGGCATCGACAGGAAGGCCAACTGCATTCGGCCCCTTGAGGTCGGCGGAACCGCCCACAAGGTTTGCATTTGCCGCGGCAATGGCTGCCAGCGCTTTAGCCCCGGCACTGCGGGTTGCAATTGTATCGCTTATTCTAAAAACAGGCAGATTCGCAATTCTGCCGCCGCTTACATGGAATGTATCCCATTCTTTTTTCTTTTCAGGATTTTCCCTGGCCCATATTTCAAACATGGCTTGCCAGTTTTCGCGGGCCTTTTTCCACTCGGCCTTTTTTTTATGAAAATATGCCAGTGCTTCCGGGGCAATGTAAAAATCTCCGGAAATTCCAAGATGAGCCTTTGCAGCGGCAACTTCCTCCGCCCCCAGCGGCGATCCGTGAATTTCAGCGGTGTCCTGCTTGTTAGGCGATCCTTTGCCAAGAACGGAACTTAGAATAATTAAACTTGGTTTTTCGGCCTCCATTTTTGCCTTCGCTTGGAGGCTGGCAATTTCTTCAAAATCGTACATCGATCCGTGCAGCACCTGCCAACCGTAGGCCTCGTAACGTTTGGCAACATCTTCGGTAAAAGCAAGATCGGTGCTTCCGTCAATGGTGATTTTATTTGAATCATAAAAAACAATAAGTTTCCCCAGCCCATAATGCCCGGCAAAAGAACTTGCTTCGGCAGAAACGCCTTCCATTAGACAGCCGTCGCCGCAAAGGGCATAAGTGCAATGATCGATAATTTTATGCGCAGTTGTATTGAAGCGGGCGGCGAGTATTGTTTCGGCAACAGCCATGCCGGCAGCCATTGCCATGCCCTGGCCCAGAGGCCCGCTGGTAGCTTCAATTCCGGCGATGCCGTATTCGGGATGACCGGCGGCATTGGAACCAAGCTGCCGGAATGACTGTATGTCTTCCATAGGAATGCTGTTATAACCGGAAAGATGCAGCAGCGAATACAGCAGCATAGAGCCATGACCTGCCGAAAGAACAAAGCGGTCGCGGTCGGCCCAGTCAGGGCACAAGGGGTCATGCCGCAGAATTTCCCCGTACAGTATTGCCCCCAGTTCCGCCGCTCCCATCGGAAGGCCAGGGTGGCCGGAATTGGCTTTTTGAATTGCGTCAATGGTCAATGCCCTTACGCTTAAAGCTGTTTTTTCAAGCGCTGTAATGTTCATAAAATACTCCTTGCCCATTCATTTTCCGCATCTTGTATTGCTGCAATTATTTCATCTTTTGAAGCCTGTGATGCGATTAGGGAATAAAAATTTTTCTGCTGGCAAAGAAAATTAATTTTGGATAATGCATTAAGATGCTGTTTTGTGGAAATTGATACAATTAAAAAAACCGTGTTCACTTTGCTTCCATCCGGAGTATTCCAATCCAGAGGCTGGGCGGGAAAAGCGACAGCAACCAGTGGAGCAGCCGTACTCTTATCTTCTGTTACCATTGGACTGCGCGGGTGGGGCAGGGCAATGCCTTTCCCAATTCCGGTTGATACTAGCGCTTCACGGTCAAGGATTTCCTTTAGCAGCCTATCTCCCTGGAAAGCAGGGTCAGAAGGCAAAAGACTTATAATTGCGGCAAGCAGTTCTTTTTGGTTTCTACCGGGAACTTGATGATATACACCGCCTCTTTCAATCAGGCTGGAAAGGTTCCATTCTGGCATTTTTCCCCCTTGTCTATCGGCACTCATTTAACAAATTTTGATTACATGCTTCAATATCAAAAACACCAGGGACAAAACCAGATCCAATTTCAAGCATGGCGGCTTTTTTTTCTTTTTCCCCGCCGCTTTCAATTGCTTTAAGGATCTTGTTGAAACGCGAAGGTCCAGAGATGTCTTCCGGGGGCGCGGTGCCTTCACCGGAAATACACTGTACAACTTCTTTTTTATTTACTTTATGTGATAAAAGAATAGTTATTTCTACATTCCATTTGTTTCCGTATACATAAAGTATTTTTTTAATTCCCTGATCCCAAAATGCCTGTAAGTTAATTTTTTCATCAAGGATTTTTCTGTCTAAATTATCTGTATTTTCAATATAAAAGTAATGCCTATAACTGTCTTTCCAGTTCAGGCTAATTTGAATTATCCTGTGAAGGTCATTTAGCGTATAACGCATTGGGATTAGTGCTTTGCGCCAAATATTTGTATCGCTAATGCTTATTTGTACTGTTCGCCATGTTTCCACTAACGCTTTATCTTTACCGGGATGAACAAGCGACAGGTTATTTCGCCTATAATTATTCATTGCGTCTTTAATCGATTCTTTAATTTCATCTAACGCATCAATCATACTGTCAAGAGAATTATCCATTACATTCAGCTCTGCATCAGGCGGGGATTCGTCAGTATCCAAATCTACAAGCAAGCTGCCTACATGTATCTGAATTTGAGATAATACAATAAAGGTATGCCTGGGCAGCCATGAAGAATCTGTTTCCCTTTTTAGCAACTGGGCTGCAATTTCAATGACAGCGCTATGTAATTCAACAGCCCGCTGCCGAATTGGCCCCATATTTTTATCGGGAAATATGGAATAGCTATGACTATATTCTTCCAGCGCTTCAGAGACAAAATCAGCTAATAAATCCCAGTCTTTTTTCGCAAGACGAATCACCGGCGGAACAATGCGGTTTATAATATTATTGACATCTGCATCATTTCTGTACAGTGCATCTCTGACATAAGAAAGAATAATATACTCTGAAACCGGAATATTAACATTGAACAAAATATCTTCAATAATTGTCATATCCGGAGGCATGAAAAGAGTACCAAGGCCTTTACAATCAGGAATGTCCTTTCCCGTAAGCCAGAACCGAGACTCAATGCCATAATTAATAGTTTCAACTTGATCTGTTATTTCATACAAAAATTCTTCTATCGAATATGCAGGTATTTCTCTCATGCGTTTACTGCCGTACCAGTAGGAATAGACAATCTGTTCTTCTGTTGAATCGCCTGGCCCAAGTAATGAAAAGCTTTTTTTAAATCCATCTTCTGCAGCTTCTTTCCATTCAGATAAACTATCATGTGTCCATGTGCTTTTATCTGCTTTTTCCAAATAAAAAGAACCTTCAATCCAGTCTTTGGTCCTTACTAAAAAACTGTCGCCGGGTATAAAAGCAGCTTCTCGGTAAATAGCCCTCATGTCTAAGGTATGAATTGATACCTCTGGAGGTTCTTCAAAAGGATCGCTGTTAAACGCCAATTCATTTTCCGAATTGTCCTGCGCCACATATTGAGGGGCATATTCTTCACCATAGATACAATAATAGGGATAGAATTCTTCCGGCGGCCCCTCGGTAGTTGTTCCCTTTATTTTTTTGCCTTTCCAATAAAAAAAATACTCGTGGGGCAATAATCCTGGATTGGCAAACGGAATACACCGATGTCCAGGAATAAGGATTCCGTTAAGCAACTCCAGCTTAGTGGGGCTTATTACAAAAACTATATCTTCGAAAAAACCGCGCCTGGAGAGCCACTTCTGATTATCCACCTTAAATGCCATTTTTCGGGAGTCAAGCAATAATGCAATTTCCGCCGAAAGATTATCAATTCGCTGTGGATGCATCAATCGTATAAATTCGGTTATATCGTCCAATGTAAAAGGCTCTGTTACTTTGTCAAGAAAATTGAACAGAGCATCTTCCTGATTAGGGGTCATTATAATGAAAATACATTAAAAATGAAAAAACGGCAATAGATCGGGAAAGATTTGTAAAAGAAAATAAAATTATAATTATAAAGCTCTTGAAAAAACTGCTTTTGCAAGAACCTTTCATGTTAAAGAATATTAATATGACAAACCCCTATATAATAACCGGCCTAAAAACTTGGGTTACAGGACTGTTGTCTTCATGCAGAAAACGAATGTATAAGCGGGGTTCGAGTTTAAAACGTTCCCATAAACCGTCTTTTTGCTGCTCGATTGCCATTTCAATACATTCTTTGCTGTTCAAGGTTTTGCGTTGCTGCGAAAATAAATATATCCCGGCAGGCAAGATCACTGTTCCCTGCCCGTTTTCTTTTTTGCCGGAAAAAAGGTGCCCGCCTAAAAAAAATTCTGCATTAGGTTCTATACGCTTTGCTTGATGGGCATCTATCTCATAGCAAAGCAAGTATTCACTTTTGTCAATTCCGTTTGATAGAATATTATCAAACAATTGTAATTTCGGTGCATCCATATAAAAAATCGGCATTCGCAAATCTAAATGTGTCATGAATACGTACAATTGTATAAAACATTTGCTTTTCTGTCTGTAATGCAATCTTTAAAAAAACAAAATATTTTTTAAAACAATAATGCATTTTGAATTTTTCCGCCAT
>WRNF01000154.1 GCA_009776715.1 Treponema sp.
GGCAAGTGCAAGGAAAATTATTGTACGTCGCCGCTAAAGCGGCTTGTACTACCGTGGCTTTTGCATATATGGCTTAGCGAGAGGCCAAATGAAGTTATAGGCAAGCCGCTGTGCGCATAGAGTTAATCTCCCTCTGCGGGAAATGGGTTGTCGATAACTCCGGCAAGGCGGATAATTGCCTTGTGGGTTTCCGTACGCAGTTTTTTAACCGATTCTATTTTGGAAAGGCTTGCATCCGGCAGAATAGGATCGCCAATGCGCACCGTTACCATTGGCAGCTTTTTATACCCAAAAATGGAACGCAGCAAATTAATAAAGGTAAAAGGAAAATGCGCTTTTCTGTAAGAAAACGCCAGCGGAAGCACAGGAAGATTGTACCGGCGGGCCAATGTAAACACGCCTTTTTTAAATGGCCGTATGGGGTAATAATATGGAAACATAGCGCTTTCTGGGTATGCGTGTATCCATTTTTTTTTGGCATGCACTTCATCAAAAGCTTTGTTAAAAAATTTAAATGCGCTAATGCTTTCCGGAACCGGAATGCCGCCTGCAAGCCGAATAAACCCTTCATCGTCACTATTAAAATTATCTTTCAATGCCGGGAAATACATCATGCGGTAACGCAAGGATTTAAGCACAAAAAGAAAATCCCATCTGTGAATATGGTTTGAAACAGACATAACACCGTTTTTTAACAGTTTTCGGTGCTTGCGTAAATTTTTCCTTCCTTCAATTTTCAAACCATAACGCAGCGGAATTAAGAAAAAAAATATAAGCACAATAATTCCCAGATACATAAGGCGGCGCATAAACCAAAATTTGAAAGAACGGTCTATGAAAGGATATTTTTCATCAACGACTGTTTCATGAGTAGGTATTATTTCAATCATGTGCTGATCCGGTTTGTCCGGATACTCTATATTCAGATCGGGTATATACGGTTTCATTATAATAAACCCGGCAAATAAGTTGATAGGAAAGGAATAAAAGTTACCAGCAATACAACAGCAAAACGGACAGCTACAAAGGGCAAAACACTTCGGCACACATAACTAAAGGGTTTTTCAAAACGATAACTTGCAAGAAACAGGTTTAATCCTACAGGCGGAGTAAGGAAACCTACCTCAAGATTAACAAGAAAAATAACGCCCATATGCACAGGATCGATTCCGAAGATTGGAGCAAGCGGAACCACCAACGGCAAAAAAACAAGAATTGCCGAAAAAATATCCATTAGGCAGCCAACAATAAGCAAGGCAACGTTAAGCAGCAGAAGAAAAACAACCTTTGATTGAATTACATCTTTTAACCATGCGGCAAGATTGCCAGGCGCCTGTGTGTCGATAATTGCCGCAGAAAGGGCATTTGCAGCGGCAATGATGCATAACACCCCGCCGATAATGGGAAGCGCTTTTAAAAAAACCTTTGGAATGTCCCTTATTTTTATATCCTTATGGATCAGCACCTCGGAAATTAACACATAGATTACTGAAATTGCCCCAATTTCCGGGAGCTGAAAGAATCCTCCAACATATCCCAGAATCAGAAAAACCGGCATTAACATTTCCATTGCCGCATCTTTGAGCGAAAAAAGAGCATTGCGGAGGCGAAAGGGTTCACGTGGAATTTTCTGTTTTTTTGACAAATATATTCCCAATGCAATCATTACTATTACCAAAAGAATTCCGGGAAATAATGCCCCAAGAAACAATTTTCTTACATCTTCCCTTGTGGCTACACCGGTTAAAATTAACGGTAGGCTTGGCGGGAACAAAAGGCCGATTCCTCCGGCTGATGTTAATAACCCTACCGTAAATTTTGGCGAATAGCCGGATTTTTCAGAAAGAATTGTGTATAAAATTCCGCCTAACGCCAGAATGGTAACCCCGGATGCTCCGGTAAATGAAGTAAAGAACGCGCAAAGAATTATTGTAACNATTATCAGTCCGCCCGGCAACCAGCCGAATAGGGCACGGAAGCAGCGAACCAGACGCTGNCCGGCCTGGCTTTCTGACANAATAAAACCAGTAAGGGTAAAAAGCGGTATGGCAATTATACTAAGATGATCGGTAAAGATATTGAAAATTTTCTCGTTTACTGTTGATGCTATTCCGTAGTTATGAGACAGAAAAAATACCAGGCTTATTCCGGCTAATGCTGTAAAGATTGGCGCTCCGGCCAGGGCGATANCTGCAAACAGAATAATCAGGGGNATTTTAATTACATTAATCCATTCNTTAAAATTATAATTATATTCAATAATACCCTGATATTTTTCATAATCCAGATAAGAATCTGCATAATCCGCGAAAACAGTAAATGAAAAAATTGTTCCCAGAATTAAACCCAATGCCAAAAAGAGATATTTCTTTTTAGGCATTTGTAAACCAAAACGGATGGCCATCACCATAAAAGCAAGGGGCATGCACAAGGAAATGCCAAAAAGCAATCCGACAAATATATTGCTAAAATCAATATCAACAAATTGATTATATAAAAAATACAGCGAAGCCCATGCAAGGATAGTGCAGATAATAATAGAAAATAAACCGGTAATAATTCCTATAATATTTTTTATCTTTTCATTTTTTATATAATGGGAAAGGGATATTGACAGATGATCCCCTGTTTTGGAACTAAGCATAATGCCAAAAAGACACAGCAAAAGAAGAAAACTTTTTAATAAATTGTTGGAAGACGGTATTTCCATGCTAAAACGCCTTAAAACAGCGCCTAATGCTGCAATGATTACAAGGGAAATAAGCGCAATAATACAAAGGCCTTTTTCTACCTTTTCCAGAGAAAAACCAGCGGTGTGTGTATGTTTCATGTTTGCCTGCCCCATTACCGGCGATGAGCGCGAAGAATAGCTTCTATCCGGGTATACATTTCCTTGTCAATTACTGTTCCTATCATGCCTGGCATGGCCCGTTCTATTTCATCATACCAGAGCTTTTCCTGCGCCTGAGTTAATACATTTACTTTAAGCCCGTAATTTCCCATGGTTTTAATGAGTTCTGCTTCAAATGCCTTTACTTTTTGATCAAGCGCTTTTTCCAATTTTCTTACCGCTTCAACAAGCTGAGGTTTGTAACTATCAGGAATCCGCCTCCATGTTTGCTGATTAATAACAATTGCTCCCATAAACGGGGCTATGTTAATTGAAGCCATGTTCTGGGCAAGGCCAAAAACCTGCGTCCCTCCCACTGCAATTGGGCTCTGATACACCGCATCCACCATCGGGCTGCTCAATGCTATTAAAATTTCATCCTGTGCGACAGGAACCATCTGAAAACCCATGGACCTGAATGCATGGTTGAGCTTGTCAAAATCAGCGTTTGTTCCCAACTTTTGTTTTTTAAGATCGGCTGGAACAAAAACCGGCTGTTTGGAAAAAACCTTCACCCATCCCACATTTGACCATGCAAGGGTAAAAAAGCCGTTAGCATTAATTTTTGACTCAAGATCGCTGCGCAAGGCGTTAAATACCAATTCCAGTTCGGCATCGTTTCGTATTAAAAATGGGCAGCTTAGGCTCATTACCTCCGGAACTATTTCCGACAGGCCAAAGGAAGAAAGCACCGCCATTTGCAGTTGGTTCGATCTAAGGTTTCGCCTAACTGAATCTTCTTTTCCGGCGGTTCTGTTGTGATAAATAATAAGCTCAATTTCGCCGTTGGAAATGCGCTTCCATTCCCTGGCAATTTCGTTAAGGAATTCACCCCAGGGAGAGTTCTCTGGAACCAGTGATGCCAGTTTAACTGTTATTTTACGCTGGGCAAAAACAGGAACTGTAAAAAAAATCAATGCCATTGTTAGAATAAAACGCAAAACCATTATTTTAAAATCCTTTTTATAATCTCTGTCTTTACCATTCTTCATCATCATAATCATCTGCTCCTAAAAAAATAAATAATTGATTGGCAGAATCCAGAAGATGCTGCGCTTTTTGCTGAGAAATTACATTCACCAGACGCTGTGACGGATCAGCGTCTATGTCTATGGATAAAGCTGTTTCCAAGGTTGCTTTAAATGTATCATAATCCTGATTAGGGATCGATACTGCTTTGGCATAAGAAACAAACACTCCGGCATTATTACCCCCGGATTTTTCCAGGGCCCGCCGGTAATGCTCTTCTGCTTTTGCCTTGTCTCCCCCCAAAATTTCCGGCACAGAGGCGTAATATAAAAAAAGCGCCTCATCCAATGCTCCTTTATTATAATCCGGATCAAGTTCGTATGCCAGCTTGATAAATGCTAAAAATTCGGAAATTTTTAACCCCAGACCGGGATCAAAGGGGTTAAGGGAAAATGCGGAAAGCCCTCCCGCTCCTGCCCAGTATAATAAGGGCACATCGCTTTTTTTCATTTTTGCCAAGGCTTCAGGCAGATTCTGCACGGGACTGCCGGCTTTATTATTTTGAAAAAAGCCGTTAAAGGCAGGATGCCTTAATGCCAGGCCGCGGTACAGCAACTCCAGCCCCCTAAAATACAATTTTCCGGCACGGGCCGTCTCTGCCTGCCGTTCCAAATACCTATCCCCAGGTAAAAATTCCGCCGGTCCCTGCACAAAGGCATTTGCATACATTATAAACAAAGAACCGGTTGTTTCAAGAAGGCCGGGGTGTTTTGGATTGGCTTGCAGCAGCGATTCATACATTTTTATGGCAAAAGGCAATGCTTCACCAACCAGCGCAGGATCGGAATCTGATGTAAAAACATTGGAAGCCCCCTTCCCGGTAAGGCGGCCGGCCGCTGCTTTTGCTGCCAGTTTGCTCATTGAACAGGCCTGAAAAAAAAGGCAGCAAACAAGTGCTACTGCAATATCTATAGTTCTTCTCTTCATCATTACAACTCTCTGATTATACCCAATAAACAAAAAACAATCACTATGGTTTCAACATCAATTTTCGGTTTTAAGAGGAATTTATTTGAACAGCAGTTTACGCGCTTTTGATATCGTCCCTCCGTGAAGGGCGGCAATATCGTTGGTTATTACCATTGCGGTATGGTCTATTTCACGAATTTCGCTGACAATTTCCTCTTGGCCCCTGCGGTTGGTAAAAATCATTAATACGGTTCTTTCAGAATCACGCCCCTTGGCTTCCATTGTGGTTACCGCGTAACCTTTTTGCCGCAGGCTTTCTGTAATAGGAGCCGCATTTTCTTTTGAAACAATGGTTTGAATCATCACGCGTCCCAGTGCAATTATTTCTTCAATACGGGAACCCAAATACACTCCGATAGAAAAACCAATGCTGTAAACAATGCCCTTTATCGGCGCTTCTGCCAATCCCATAATTACCTGTGATGCGACAAATGTCCATAACAATACTTCAAAAAACGAAAGAACGGTCCCTATTCGGCGAAACCTTTTGTTAATTAAAATGTTCCGCAAGGTAGAGACGGTAACTTCTATTGTTTTTGCCAGCAAAATCAAAACCAGTTCAAGCGGATGCACCGCAGTTATAAAATTGATAATATAATCAACCATTATTTTCTCCAGGAAAACCCTAAAAACTAACCGTGGTTTTAAGGTTTCCTTATTTTATG
>WRNF01000155.1 GCA_009776715.1 Treponema sp.
CGGTCGGCGAGTGTAAAAATTATTATACGTCGCCGCTAAAGCGGCTTGTACTACCGTGAAAATCCGTGGCTATTGCATATATGCCTTAGCGAGAGGCCTAAATGAAGTTAGAGGTAAGGGACATTTTCGTTGAACATTGACAATTATTGCCCAGCCTCCATTGACATAACTGCAAATATCGGATAGCATTTTTTCTATCATGGAACACATTAATTTTGCGGCAATTTTTTTATTGCTGGGGTTTTTTACCGTAACAATTCTAGTAGGCTTCTATTTTCGAAAGAGAGTGGCAAGTGTGAATGATTTTGTCTTGGGCGGGCGGACTGTCGGCCCCTGGCTTACCGCTTTTGCTTACGGGACATCGTATTTTTCCGCTGTTGTTTTTGTGGGATATGCAGGACAGTTTGGATGGAAATTCGGCATTGCAGCCGCATGGATTGGCCTTGCAAACGCTCTCATTGGCTCATTGATGCCCTGGTTTATTATTGGGCGGCGTACCCGCATTATGTCGAATCATTTGAAAAGCGCCACAATGCCTGAATTTTTCGGTTCACGGTATATGTCATCCGCATTAAAAATTGGAGCCGCGCTCATTGTGTTTGTTTTTCTTATCCCATACACCGCTTCGCTGTATAATGGGCTTTCCCGCCTCTTCTCGGTGGCTTTTAACATACCCTTTGAATACTGCATCATAACAATGGGAATCCTTACCGCTGTTTTTGTTGTGGCAGGAGGGTACATCGCCACTGCGGTAAATGACTTTATTCAAGGCATAATCATGCTGGCAGGGATTGTTGCAGTGGTTGCTGTGGTATTAAACATGAACGGGGGGCTTAGTACAGCAATAGGAAGACTTGCCGGCAAGGGGGAGCCGCCGGGGGTGTTCACCTCTGTTTTAGGCCCTGATCCGGTGTCGCTGATTGGCGTTATCCTCCTCACATCGCTTGGCACCTGGGGTCTGCCTCAAATGGTATCACGGTTTTATTCAATCAAATCAGAAAAAATGATAGCTAAAGGCGCAATTGTGTCTACCCTTTTTGCGGTCTTTATTGCAGGCGGCAGCTATTTCCTCGGCGGCTTTGGACAATTGTACGAAGGGGTAAAAGGAATGGACGGAGCATATGTAGTCAAGTCCACCGAAGCGGGCGGAGTAATTTATGATTCAATTATACCGGGGATAATTTCCGGCATTAATTCCGATGCAATGATCGGCCTTATTATTGTCATGGTATTCGCGGCATCAATATCAACGCTTTCTTCTTTGGTAATGGCCTCGTCCTCTACCTTGACGCTGGATTTTTTAAAGGGCCATGTCATTAAAAAAATGAGTGATAAAAAACAGCTCCTAATCATACGAATATTAATCGTAATATTTATTGCTATTTCATCGATAATTGCCATTTTCCAATACAACGGCGGCCTTGATTTCATTGCCCAGCTTATGGGGGTATCCTGGGGCGCGCTTGCAGGGTCCTTCCTTGCTCCTTTCCTTTACGGCCTGTACTGGAAAAAGGCAAGCACAATTTCTGTGTGGGCATGTTTTTTATTCAGCACTGTACTGATGGTCCTTAACATCTTCTTTAGGCCCTATTTTCCGCAGATTTTACAGTCGCCAATCAATGCAGGAGCATTCACCATGCTGGCAGGGCTTGTCATTGTGCCGCTGGTAAGTTTGTTCACCAAAATGCCCGAGAAAGCCGCGATAGATGCCTGTTTCTCCTGTTACGGTGAAAAGACAACCGGATAATAACAATGAATACCGGGAAATTAGCCTATCTTGGCGATGAAGCGCTTGCATTGGGAGCGCTGCATTCGGGAATAAGCGCAGCCTATGGTTATCCGGGGACGCCGTCTACAGAAATTCTTCAATACCTGATTGATGAATACGAAAAAGGCGGGCCGGTTGCGCGCTGGTGCGCAAACGAAAAAACCGCGCTGGAAGCGGCCCTGGGCGTTTCCTTTGTCGGAAGGCGGTCCCTCGTTACCATGAAACATGTCGGCCTTAATGTTGCAAGCGATGCCTTCATCAATGCGGCGCTTTTGGGAATAAAGGGCGGCCTGGTGATTGCCGTTGCCGATGACCCGGGAATGCACAGTTCCCAGAACGAGCAGGATTCGCGTTTCTATGCCGCATTCGCAATGGTTCCCTGCCTGGAGCCGCGCAGCCAGCAGCAGGCCTATGACATGGCCCGCGAGGCATTTTTGGTTTCGGAACGTTTTCAGGTTCCCGTGCTGCTGCGCCTAAGCACCCGTCTGTCTCATGCCCGCGCAGCCATTACTGTGCGCAATGCAGATGAACAATTGCCGGTTTCCAAAACAAGCGAAAAAAACCGATGGATGCTGCTGCCCGCTTTTGCCCGCAAAAATTATGCGGCATTAGTCGAAAAGCAAAAAGACATACAGGCATGGGCGGCCTCGCATCCGGCAAATAAACTCGAAGTTCCCGAAAACGGCAAAAGCGGCATTGCGCTGATCACCGCGGGGCTGGGCGGCAACTACTACGAAGAAAACAGCGCCGATTTTGCCGCTGCAAGTAACGGAACAGCCCCCGCGCGGCTGCACATTGGCGTTTATCCTCTGCCCGCAGAAGCTATACAGCAATTGTGCGCAGCAAGCGAAAAAATACTGGTGATAGAAGAAGGGCAGCCTTTTATCGAAGAGCGGCTGCGGGGGCTGCTGCCGCAAACGGTAGCAATTGCGGGAAAACTGGGCGGCTTTGAGGGCGGCCCTGCGCCTGTTCCGCGGACCGGCGAGCTGGATCCGGACAATGTGCGCGCCGCCCTTGGCCTGCCGCCCCGTCCGGGCGCAACTGACGGCAGCCTTGACCCCGCCCTGCTTCCCCCGCGCCCACCGCAACTGTGCAAGGGCTGCCCCCATGCCGACAGTTACGAGACAATAAAGGCTGCGGCGGCGGCAATAGACGGAAGGCCGGGGCATCCCGATGTGGGAATTAATTCGGACATTGGCTGTTATTCGCTGGGAGCGGCGCCGCCTTACAATGTCCCCGAAAGCATTGTCTGCATGGGGGCTTCGGTGGGCATGGCAAAAGGCGCTGCCGATGCCGGCCTTCCATACAGCATTGCCGTTATCGGCGATTCAACCTTTATTCATTCCGGCATTACCAGTTTAATTGATGCCGCAACTGCCGATATTCCCATGACCCTTGTCATCCTCGACAACTCGGCCGTTGCCATGACCGGCTGCCAGCCGACAATAGTTCCCTCGCAGAATTTGCGTTCCCTTATACTTGGCTGCGGGGTAAATCCCGATCATCTGCTGATTCTGGAAGCAAAAAAACAGNTTATNCCGGAAAATACCGAAAAACTTAAGGCCGAAATTATTCACCGCGGCCTTTCAGTCGTTATCTTCCAGCGGGAATGCCTGGAAGCAATAAGGAAAAAACGAACATGAAATGTGATGTTATACTGGCAGGAGTCGGCGGGCAGGGAGTGCTTTCAGTGGCAACAATAATCGCTCAGGCCGCTGTCGGCGAAGGATTAACCGTGCGCCAGTCGGAAGTGCACGGCATGGCGCAGAGAGGCGGGGCGGTGCTTGCCCACTTGCGAATTTCCGATGAAGCAATTGCATCGGATTTAACGCCAAAAGGCAGTGCGGACATTATTATATCGATGGAACCGCTGGAAAGCCTGCGTTATACGTCATGGCTTGCCCCTTCTGGCATACTGGTAAGCGCAGCCGAATCTTATGAAAATATTTCCAACTATCCTGAAATGCCAAAAATAATCNATGCCATACAAAACCTTCCTTCATACAGGATAATTGATGCCGCCGCCATTGCAAAAAAAACAGGCAATCCGCGTGTGGTTAATACAGTAATGGTAGGAGCGGCATCTCCGTTTCTGCCGGTACAGATGGAATCATTGGAAAGCACCGTTGCCGCTGTGTTTGCAGGAAAAGATCCGGCAATTATCGAAGCCAATGTTAAAGCCCTGCATTTAGGCAGAGAGGCTTCGGAACAAACATAGTGTTCTGTAGTATACGGAACATTGGAGAGAAACAAATGAATTTTCAATACTGGAATCCGCAGATAGAAAAAATGCCCAGGGACAAACTTGAGGCACTGCAACTGGAAAAATTACAGGCGGAAATCGGCTATGCGCTGCGCACTGCCCATTACAAAGAAGCCCTTGCAAAAGCGGGAATAACCAGGCCCGAAGACATTGCCTCGCTGGAAGACCTAAAGCGCATTCCCTTTACTGCCAAAAACGATCTCCGGCAGGGTTTTCCCTACGGTTTTTTAAGCATTCCAAAAGAAGAGGTTGTCCGTTTGCATGCCTCAAGCGGCACCACCGGCATTCCCACCACCATTTATTTCAGCCGCGGCGACATTGAGCGCTGGTCGGACAATATGGCCCGCTGCATTTACGGAACCGGATGCACAAAAAACGATGTGTTCCAGAACATGATAAGCTACGGCCTTTTTACCGGAGGGCTGGGACTGCACCAGGGCGGCGAAAAGGTGGGAATGCTGGTCATTCCGTCCGCTGCCGGCAACACTGCCCGCCAGTTAAAGCTAATGCAGGACTTTGGCACGACGGTGCTGCATGCAACACCGGGTTTTCTTTTGCATCTTGAAACCAAAATGCAGGAAGCGGGCGTGCAAAGGGAAAGCCTCTCGATAAAAAAGGCTTTTGCCGGAGCGGAACCTTATTCGGAAGATACCCGCCTTCGCATTGAAAATCTGCTTAAAATCGATGTCTATAATTCCTATGGCCTTTCGGAAATGAACGGCCCGAGCGTCGCCTTTGAATGTCAATGCAAAAACGGTTTGCATATCTGGGAAGATGCTTACATTGCAGAAATTGTAAACCCCGAAACGTTGGAACCGTTAAAAGACGGCGAAACTGGAGAGCTTATTTTAACCATTCTGTGCCGTGAAGCGACACCCATTCTCCGTTACCGCACCCGCGACCTAAGCTCTTTTTATACCGAAGCCTGCCCCTGCGGAAGAACCCACCGCCGCCTGCGGCGCATTACCGGGCGCAGCGATGATATGCTTATCATAAACGGTGTGAATGTTTTCCCCAGCCAGATTGAAGAAGTGATTATGGGCATGAAGGAAATCGGCAACAATTACCTGATTGTTGTTGAAAAAGAAGGCGCTCTTGACCGCCTAACAATAAAAACCGAAATAAGCCCTGAAATTTTCATGGATGATGCCCGCCCTCTCAATGCCTTAAAGGATCGCATAATTAAAACATTGCAGGTATCCATCTCCATAAGCCCAAAAGTGGAACTGCTTGAAGGCGGCAGCCTGCCTGTTCCGGAAGGCAAATCGGTAAGGGTAATAGACAAGCGCCCAAAGGACGTCTAGTGTCCTCATGATGTTTAGAAAAATGAGAAATGAGGAATGAGCAGTTGTGCTGCGAACCAACTCTTTGATAACTTGAGCCGAATATTCATTATAACACGGATTATCACAGATTTTCCACGGATTTACACTGATTAATCAGAATTAATTAAAAATCCGTGGAAATCCGTAAAATCCGTGAAAATCCGTGGC
>WRNF01000156.1 GCA_009776715.1 Treponema sp.
TAATATCGCAGCCGCCATCGTTATTCGCAATTTTTTCAAAGCGCCCGGGAATACCGGCCTGCTTAAGCCCACGTTTTATTGCCTCTCTGTCAATGCCGGGAAAGGCCAGGCTAAGCGCCGCTGCAGCAAGGGCGGCGTTTTCAGCCTGCACAGCTCCTGGCACCGGAATGGAAAAAGCGCTTGCAACCGGCTTCCAGGAAAAGGCATTGGGCAGATCAAGCATCATGGAAAAATCCGTGCCGTTTTTATGCACATTTACATTTTCGACCAATGCAAATTCCGGGAAGTAAAACAGAGTACTGCCTTTTTCCGCAGCAATGCCGGAAATTTTTTCCAGCGCCTCTGTGTTTTGCCGCGCTAAAACCAAAGGCTTTCCCTGTTTGATTATTCCCGCTTTTTCCCCGGCAATTTCTGCAATGGTTTTTCCCAAAACAGCAGTATGCTCCAGTTCAATTAATGTAATGACAGAAACCGCAGGATCAACAATATTAGTGCAATCCAGCCTTCCTCCCATGCCGGTTTCCACCACCATGCCATCGCAGCTTTTGGTTCTGGCGCAAAGGAAAAAAAGCATTGTCATTAATTCAAAAAACGTTAGTGCCTCGCCTTCATCGCTTGCCGGATCGAATAAGCTGATTTTTGCGGAAGGAAGCGTGTGTTCCGCTAGATGCCGCAGTTCATCGGCGGCGGCGCAGTAAATGTCTTCACTGAAAAACGCATTGCCCAGGCTTATCCTTTCGCGAAAATCGCTTACATGAGGCGACATATAACGTGCTGTTTTTTTCCCTGCGGCTTCCATGATCGAAGCCGCCATCACTGCAACCGAGCCTTTTCCCTTGGACCCGGCTATATGCACAACCGGCGCGCAGCGTTCAGGATGCCCTGCCATTTCTGCAAGAATTTCCATGCGATCCAGCCGGAAACTTCTGCTCGGCGGCAGCCCCCGTTCGTAGTTAATGTATCCGCATAACCATGAATAAATTTCGTCAGATGATTTAAAATTTTTTTGTGCCATTTAGTTATTGCAGAATATATAAATTTAAAAGTATTATCAAGTGAGCTTAGTGTACGAATAAACACAAATTATTAAAAAATTTATAAGTATTCGTAGATATATGTGGTATTTTCCTTCTTTTGTTCATGGTGGTTTGTGTGGTTCATGGTTAAATTTTTAATTACTGTATTATGGCAATAGATATACTGAAACCAAGAATAATCATCGGGTTTTCACAAAATTTAAAAATAAAATAAAAATCCGTGAAAATCCGTAAAATCCGTGAAAATCCGTGGTTATTGCATATATGCCTTAGCGAGAGGCCAAATGAAGTTACAGGTAAGTTCCCTCTTACTGCCGCCTGCGGGAAATTAAAATGAGCCTGAGCAGGCTGGCAATTGCAGTTAAAGCGGATGCGACATAAGTCAGTGCAGCGGCTGTCAGTACCTTGCGAACGCCTTTAAGTTCATCGTTACTCAGTACATTGTTGTCCCTAAGCAGGGACATGGCACGAGAGGATGCGTTGAATTCAACCGGAAGGGTTACCAGGTAAAAAAGCACGGCACAGCCGAAAAAAATAATGCCGATATTTATCAGCAAGGGCATGGAAAAGAAAATCCCCGCTATTGCCAGCCAGGGGCCTATGGATGAGCCAATATTCGCCAGCGGTACCAGGCCGGTCCGCAGAACAAGGGGACCCCAATGCTGGGCGTGCTGGAGAGCGTGTCCTGTTTCATGAGCTGCAATGCCAACTGCCGCTATCGAATTTTTGCCGTATACCGGACCGGATAAACGCAAGATCTTTTTTGAAGGATCGTAATGATCGGTTAGAGAACCGCCAACCTGCTCTATGCGGACATTGCTTATGCGGTTAGCCCGCAGAAGGAGGGCAGCGGCATCTTGCCCGGTAAATTTTCGAGAGCAGGGAATTTCGGAATATTTGGCAAAAGCCGACTTTACCATTATCTGCGCCCACAGGGACAGAAGCAGGGTAGGAACAACGAGAATCAGGTAGTAATAATCAAAAAACATATCTACTCCTTAATACGGATTTAATGACAGTATACCATAACATTCGCATAAGTATAGCCCAGTACATGAAGGGTGCAGGCAATGAAAAAATGACTAAACCGCATATGCGGGGGTTGAAAAATGAATTTTTTTATAGTATTTTCTCTTAATGAAGACATTTTCCGGCATTCCGGTGTCTGCAGGCTTTGTTTTTGGCAAGGTTTTTGTATGTCCCGATAATGATGAAAATCTCCCAATTCCTCATTACAGTATCACCAAGACGGAAATTCCCCATGAATGGGACCGCTTTCAGAAAGCTGTAGACAAGTCGGCGAATGAATTAAAAGAGATGATTGAAAATATCGGCGAAACAATCAGCAAGGAACAGGCCGGTATTTTTCAGGCGCATCTTTTAATGCTGGAAGATTTAGATTTTCATGATCAAATAAACGAAAGAATGAAGAAACAGCTTCAAAATATCGAATGGATAATCATGGAAATATCACAAGATTTTATAAAAAAAATGACGCAGTCGTCAGATCCTCTGCTTAAAGAACGGGCTGTTGACATTGCCGATGTGTCTAACAGAATAATTAACCTTCTGCTTGGAGTTGAATCAAACCGCACAGCATTGGCTGGATTGACTGACGAAGTAATTATTGCAGCCGCNAATCTTATGCCTTCCGACACATTGATTTTGGANAAAACAAAAGTAAAAGGCATTGTGATGGACAGCGGAAGCAAAACATGCCATACGGCAATCCTTGCGCGGTCATTTAATATACCTGCGGTGCTGGGCCTTTCAAATTTGTCTAAAGAAATTAAAAACGGTCAAATGATTGCGCTTAACGGATCGACAGGGTTAGTTGTCATTGATCCTGATAAAAAGACGCTGCGTCAAATGCAAAATGATGCTGCCAGGGAACGAAACCGAATTGAAACACTCCGTTCGCTTTTGGATTTTCCTGCCGAAACTGCCGATGGCCGTAGGGTGAAATTAAAGGCAAATATCGAAGTGCCGGAAGAGGCTTTGGTTTCATTGCAATACGGCGCGCAGGGAATAGGCCTGTACCGGTCAGAATTTCTCTTTTTAAAACCAGGCGAAGCTGCCGGAGAAGACTTTCAATTTGAGTCCTACAGCACAGTGCTAAAAGTTATGGGCAGTTTACCGGTAACCATCCGGACTGCGGATATTGGCGGCGACAAAGTAATTCATGGATCTATAAACGAGAAAAACCCGCTGCTGGGCTGGCGGGCCATAAGGGTCTCCCTTGCAGAAACCGAACTCTTCAAAACGCAACTGCGGGCAATACTGCGCGCTAGCGTTTTTGGCAATGTGCGGATAATGTTCCCAATGGTATCCGGCATTGAAGAACTGGAACAGGCCCGCAGCCTGCTTGAGGAGGCCCGGGCCGAATGCATTAAAAAAGGGCAGCAGGTTGCCGATGCAATTCCGGTGGGAACAATGATCGAGGTGCCCTCCGCGGCAATGACCGCTGATATTCTTGCAGAAAGTTCAGCCTTTTTCTCCATTGGAACAAATGATCTAATCCAATACAGCATGGCCGTTGACCGCGAAAATGAAAAAGTAAGTTATTTAGGCCAGTCTCTTCATCCGGCGGTGCTGCGTTTTATTAAAAATGCCATTGATGCCGCTCATAAAAATAAAATTAAGGCCGCAATGTGCGGAGAGCTTGCCTCTGATCCTTCCGCTACGGCAATTCTGCTGGGACTTGGCCTTGATGAATTCAGCATGACCGCTTCGGCCATTCCGCAAATAAAGGAAATAATCCGCTCTGTCAACATGGCATCCTGCCAGGAATTGGCGGAACAGGTTTTAAGGCAAAAAACGATAGCTCAGGTGCGTTCTCTTGCATCTGCATGGATGGCGGATAATGCAATGAAGAGAAATAGCTAAAATGGAATTTGAACAAGGAAAAAAATATATCAATTTGCCTTCTGTGGCATTGATAGGCCGTCCCAATGTCGGCAAATCAACGCTGTTTAACCGCCTGCTCCGCAAGCGCAGAACCATTACCGATCCTGCCCCCGGCGTTACGCGGGATATGATTTTTGCGGAGGGTTTTATTGCCGGAAAACCTTTGCGGCTCATTGACACAGGCGGATTTAAGCTGGATCTTTCCCCGGCAAAAGGGGTTGCGCCTAACAGCAGCCGCATTATTGACGGCCTGGTAATGGAAAAAACCCTTGCCGCCGTGGAACTGTGCAGCCTTATTGTGCTGCTGCTGGAAGCAGGGGAAATTACCAGCGAAGACGAAGAGCTTATTTCGCTGCTGCGCCCGCATCGGGATAAGCTGATTGTTGCAGTGAACAAAACCGAAGGCGGCAGGAAAGAATCCGATGCATGGAATCTTCTGGCTTACGGGTTTGAAAAAGTGTTTATGATCTCGGCGGAACACGGAGACAATGTGGGAGGTTTAGCGGAAGAAATAGTCAGCCGGCTTGATTTTTCTACAGTAAAGGAAAAAGAGCCTTGCGCAATAGAGGAACGCACAACCATTCGGATTGCTCTTCTGGGAAAGCCCAACACCGGCAAATCCACATTGTCCAACAGGCTTTGCGCGTCCAATGCTTCCATTGTCAGCGATGTTCCCGGCACAACCCGTGATGTGATTGAAGGGAACTTTAACTGGCGTTCTTATGATTTTAAAATTCTTGACACTGCCGGGATACGCCGGAAAGCAAAGGTAACGGAAAACATTGAATATTATTCGGTAAACCGGGCCATAAAAACGATTAACGATTCTGATATTGTGATACTGATGATAGACGCGCAGGAGGGGCTTACTGAACAGGATAAAAAAATTGCAGGATTGGCGCATGACAGGGGCAGGGGGATTATAATGGCGCTTAACAAATGGGATGCCATGCCAAAAATTAAAAATTCTTTTGAAGCAGTGCGCGACCGCATCCGGTTTTTCTTTGCCAAAATGGAATATGCGCCCATTGTGCCTGTCAGCGCCTTAGACGGCTCCGGCGTTGACAAGCTCCTTTCCACAGCAGTAAGCATGTTCCGGCAATTGAACATGCAAATAGAAACAAGCCGCCTTAACCAATCCCTTGCGCTCTGGCTTGCAGAAACTCCCCCGCCTTCAGGACCGCGTACCCGGTTTAATGTTAAGTACGCTGTTCAAAGTTCGGTTAATCCGGTTCATTTTATTCTCTTTTGTTCCCGTTCCCATGTTGTAAGCGAGGCATATGTTTCCTACCTGCGAAACCGCATCCGCAAAGACCTGGGCTTTTCTTTAATTCCGTTAGGCCTAAGCATAAGGGCATCCGGAAAAAAGAAAAATGAGAAATGATCCCCACCCCTGCCTGCGCAAGCAAGCCGCTGCGCTTTGAAGATATAGTTAAAAGGCCACGGATTTACACGGATTTCCACAGATTTTCACAGAGGAATATAGATTTCTAGTGTCCTGTAATATTCAGATCACTTAATTAAAAGATCGTTAATTCCTTATTATCTAAGGAATTAACT
>WRNF01000157.1 GCA_009776715.1 Treponema sp.
GAAACCAAGAATAATCATCGGGTTTTCACAGAATTTAAAAATAAAATAAAAATCCGTGTGAATCCGTCTAATCCGTGAAAATCCGTGGCTATTGCATATATAGCTTAGCGAGAGGCCTAAATGAAGTTAGAGGTAAGGCATTATTTTCAAACTGTCATTTTTCTTTTTCTGTATTAACTGCATACACTTCAAAGGTATCGCCTAACGAAAACAACCTGCTTATTCCAAACAACAACCAATACAGCGGGCTTTTTTTGCTTTTTGCGAATTTGCCCAGCAGAGGGAAGCGTTCTGGGTGATGCCCGCAGATTACTGTTTTTATAACCTTGAAGCCTGCCGTATTAAGCGCTTTTTTACAGGCCGCAGGGGACCATACCGTCCAGTGATCTGCGGGACTGCGGGCAAGAAAAGTTTTGACCGATCTGCGGCCTGAAATCCCTGAAAAGGAGGGCGTGGAAAAGGCCATGACTCCGCCCGGGTTTAGAATTTTCTGTATTTCTGCCAGGGCTGCGGTACAATCCGGAAAATGTTCAATAACGAACCAGAGGGTAACAACATTATACTTAACTTCATATATTGAAGGAACAGGAAAAAACCCATGCACGGCTGGCAGGCCAAGCTGCCCTGTTACATAATTGACCGCATCTTNTGAAGGGTCGATGCCAATGGGAGAAAANCCCTGTTCCTTTGCTGCTGCAAGAAAAGGCCCGTAAGCGCAGCCAATGTCCAGTAAAGGCGAAGANGGGGCGGTATTTCCAATTTTACGAATTGTGGAGATGCGGCGTTGGGCAATTTTTTTCAGGTTAGGAAAATCTTCGATATATGTTTTGCCGTATTGTTTTTGATACTGTTCAAAAAAATATTCTTTACCGTATGCAACAGGGACGGGACTAAGGCGGCTCATGCTGATAATGCCGCATCTTATACATCGGCGGTATGTGCGATCGGGAAGGCGGGCAAAAACAGGATTGTGCCATTCAAATCCGCAAACACGGCAACAAGGGCTTGCATTAGGCGAAAAACTATTAATCAGGCCCGCGCAATCCTGTTTTTGCGGAAGATCAAGATTGTACTTCGCTGTTAATTTTCTGCAACCTTCCTTTAATTTTTGCAAAAATGTATCTTCGGCAATTTTATTTACATTTTTTATCGTAACTGTCATAAACCCGGCAGCTTTGGCAAGCGCTTCATGGTAGGAAGTTGGATTAATTAACAGAACCGGCGTTCCCGCGTACAGCGCTTCAAAAGCGCTAAGGCCGTAATGGGTAATAAGCAACTGGTATTCACATAGATGTTCTGCAAGATTTGGAATGAATTTTATGATTTTAACAGAAGGAGAAATGAGGGATGGGGAATGAGAAAAAGATTTTTTTTGAAGAAGCGTAATTTCCATGTTGCTGTTGTTATGCGCTGCAAGGGACTGTGCGGCAGCAAGGCCAAGCCCTGCGGAATCTTCCTGTCCAAAACTTATAAGTACTTTTAGGGGCCTTTTATCCATGCCGCATGAAGAGCAGTTAAAATTTAAATTTCTGTTTTTCGGAAGCGGCAGCAGGGAAAGATCCGAAATATTTGCCTTTGTGCGGGCAAGACCGGGAAGAATGTCAATTAAAAAATCAAAAAAATCCCTTNTGCTGCCGCCTTCATCTATCCCTATTACCGGCGCCAGTTTTTTCCATTTTTCAAGTTCTTCAGTNTTGGTTTGAAAAGCGTCAAGGATAATGCATTCCCATTGAATGTTTTTAAAATTAGTTTCGCTGACAATCCAGGATTGGTCAAACCATTCATGCGCTGCAGAACTGCCAGCGCCGGATGGAAGAAACAGCCATGCCTTTCTGCCCAATGCCCGCAGCCCGCGTACCAGCGCCATGCAGCGGGAAATATGCCCTCCTCCCATGCCTTTTCCGCAAGCAGGCACTGCCAGCAAAGCCCTGCCTTCTGGGTTCATTCCCCATCCCTTATTTTACCGTTCATTATTTGATAAGCCTTAATTATTGCCTGCCCATAATACCGTGAACCAGAAGGCTGTTCACCCGATTCTTCAAGCCTGTCAAGCGTTGCGTATAACGCTTGAGCCATTTCATAATCTTCCTGCGTATCAACAGTAAGTGTAATCCTNGGATTTTGCCAGNGTAATGGAGCCAATGGCCGGTGAAGAAGAAACAATTGAGGATTATTGTACAAATAAGGGCAGACATGCTCCCGGTCATATGGGCTTGAGGTTTCTGTTTCTGCCCGGAACAATGCTTTCGCGTTCACCGATTCCACGCCGGCGCCAATAGGAATCCCGCTATATCCGGCATAATCCGCACCCAGAATCTTAGCTTGCGCATTGATGGAGGTTGCAGCATCGGCAAACACAAAGGGGTTGTCGCCGGTTGCCCGAATGCAATGCCGGATTCTATACTTTTGCATGGCAAGACAAAATCGTGCAAGAACATCTTCCTTTGGACCCGCAAACAGCAAAAATCCTGCTTCCCTTGCCAAAGGTTCAAAATCTTTTACTGAATCTTCAGTACAAACAAGGATGTGTTTATCTGCGGGGATTTTTAACAGCGCCTCCATTACGCNTAACAGCAAAGGTTTTTTCCCCAGCNGAAGCATTGCTTTACCCGGCAGCCGTGATGAATCCATGCGGGCCTGAAGCATAACTGCTTGCATTTTACTTCTCCGTTTTCAGAGGCTTGTTTTTCCAAAAGCCGGCAACAGTTTTCAGATTATGNTGCCAGCGTAAACTATNTTCGTTTACCCAGCTTCGGTGGTAATTAAAAATTTCCCATGCAGCGGATATTTTGCTTTTTGCTTTAAACAGAAAGCCCGGGAACCTGCGCAGCGGCAGATAAGCACTGTTATTGTTATATACCGGGGCAAGATTTCTTAGATAAAAACGGCAATAATCATTATCCGCAGAGACTTCATCCGGCGTTGTTTCTTCTTCATATAAGAGTTTAATAATCGCAGTGGCGGCTATTTTCTCTCCCCAAAGATAAGAACGAAACCCAAAATCCAGGAACTGCCAGCGGCTTTTCCTGTATTCTCCGTCATACCCTCCCAGTTTTAAGAACCGTTCCCGGTCATAAATGCCAATGCCGTCAAAGGGATAGATGCTTGGCAGGCCTTCGTCCGGAGATCCCAATAAAATTGTTTTAATTTTATTGCGGCGTAATTCAGGCATTATAATTGTCGGAAGCGTCTCGAACCGTGAATTTTGAATAACAGGAACGGTGCATAATCTTTTTATTTCAGTGGTATTATCATGATAATTTATTAAACGCAGGGCTAACCGTTCCGCGTTTCCTCCGGTAATTATTTTTAAATCGTTCCACAGCACAAAAAACAAAGGCGTTTTAATTTCCGATGCTGCCATATTAATCTGTTCTCCAATGCTGAAGGGCTGCTGAAGCAGCATAAAACTAACAAACGGGAAACTGTTGGATAATGCTTCAATATCGTAAGGGATAGGCTGCGGTTCTACCGAGATTACTGTGTCAAAGCCGGCTTTTTTAAAATCTGAAAATAAATTTTTTCTGGAATATTGCCCTCCGCGGTTTAGCAGAATAACAGATATTCCTGTCGAGGCAAGGCGTTCTTTTCCGCCGACAACAGCGTATAACGGGAGGTCTTCGTTAAAAGTTGAAGGTATAATACTCATCGCATCCTGCACACAGAGAATTTTCATAAACAGATTTTGTATGTTTTATGTACTGTTCCTGCCCCCGTTCCCAGATTTTATCCAAAGGATCAGTAAAAACATTCCCTAAAATTATGGCCATGTCAGCAGCGGCAATCTGCTGACGGCATAAAGGAACGCTTCCGTCCAGAAGCACGGGCATATCCCGTAAAAGATGCCAGCATGGTTTTCTTTGCACCGGCGAAAGATCGGCCGCCTGTTTACGCGGCAGCATTCCGCAAAAATCATCGTATTTCTGGATAATTACATTAGCCGCGCTGCCGGCGGTTTCTTTCCATGAACGGTAAAACCGTTCAATGTCTTCCTCCGCTCCTTCAGTGCGCACTGCCTGCACATAGGTGTCTTTTGGAAAAAGGGAAAGAAGTTTTTTTGCGCATGCTGCAGCCTCGGCAAATCCTGCCCCGCGAATTTCCTGGTAGCGTTCCGGATCGGAAGTATCCAGGGAAACAATCCACGATAAGGGCGCAGGAAATTTCCCTGTTTTTTCGGTATATTTTCCGGCAATTTCAGCACATAACTCCAGTTCGCTGTGTTTCCAGCCCACCCCGGAGGTTTCAATAACCAGAGAAAGGGAATTTCGGCGCAATACCGATTCGATAAGTTCTATTTTTTGCGGATGCAGCGCAATTTCTCCCCATAAGGAAATATCTATTACCGCATCGCCGGAAAAAGCCATAATTGTATCCAAAAGAGATTCAAACAGGCCTTTTTCCATAAAACCGCGCCCTTGTACAGCATTTTTCGCATGCANTGCCCANGGNCAGAAAGAGCATCTATGAGGGCAGCCTTCAAAAACCTGCACCGGATAAAATGCCGGAAGCGTCCTAAGAATTTCCGGTTTTTCCTCGATTATCCGTTCAATAGCGGAAGTTTCAGGTATGTAATGTCCATTAGCGGTAAGGAAAGACTGTAACAGTAAAAAGTTTCGTTTAGAATCAGCGCAAAGGTTTAACCTGTGGCAGCGAAGATCAACGGCGGAAATTTCAGTTTCAATATCAAATGCGTTTATGTCTTTTTGAAGAAGTGAAAACAGCGCCTCCCGTGTTATATTTATGCTGTTTTCATCTAAATCAGCGGCTATTTTTGCAAGAATTGCGGCTGTTTCCGGTGAAAGCAGCTCAGGGCTTATGCCGTAAGGCCAGCCGTCGGCATAAGTATACTCAGCAGCATAACGAATATGCCTTTCTGCCATTTTTTCGGCAAGGACAGGATCCAAAAACGGGCAATCGGCCCAGGCAAAATAGGCAAAATCAAACCCGGAAGAAAGGGAGGCAAGCGTGTCAAGCAAAGCGGCAACAGTCCAGGCCGGCCTTGTCTCAATTTTAATGTCTCCAAAATGAGCCGCCTCGCTTGTCAATTGCCGGCTTTCCATTGATGCCCCTGCCAAAATTACTGTTTTATGTACTCCGGGGAACTTTTGGGATCGCTCTATGGCTATGGCAATGCTGTTTTTGCCATTTAAAAGCGGTTTATTAGCCTCACTGGACAGATTGCCTGCGTATAAAACAAGAAGCGCATTCATACCCTTCTATTATCGGCNTAGATTTTCACTTGCTTCTATAATTTTTTTTTAATTAATCTCTCACAGAGACCGCAAACATAGGAGTTTGTCGGANTTTGTCCAATTCAATGCAAAAAATCGTGCAAAAGCACGATTTTTACCNCTCAAACTCCGTAAGGTGCCCCGTTTATCGGAGAATTTTGCGGTAAATAACCGCAAAATTCCACAAGTCCGACAGGCTCCTAGGAGTTTTTGTGAACCCTG
>WRNF01000158.1 GCA_009776715.1 Treponema sp.
CGAGGAATGGACCGATTTGGAAATGCTGGGCAATGCCAACGGTTACCGGCTGCCCACGGAGGCGGAATGGGAATACGCCTGTAGGGCGGGGACGGACACAGCATTTAACTGGGGAACCGGTCAAATTACCACGGCGCAGGCAAATTATGACGGCAAAGCAAATCTATACAACAACAGCCCTAAAGGAAAATACCGGGAAAAAACTACAGCAGTGGGTTCATTTGCTCCCAACGCCTGGGGCCTGTACGACATGCATGGGAATGTGGCAGAATGGTGCTGGGACTGGTACGGAGAAGATTACTATGAGAACAGCCCTGCACAGGATCCGCAGGGTCCCGGTAAAGGAACCCTCAAGGTAGTTCGCGGCGGGTCATGGTACGTTTATGGCAAATCTTTGCGTTCGGCCTCTCGGTCAACCGATCGGCCATCGACTATAAATTTTAGAGAGAATGGATTCCGCGTTGTTCGGTCGGAGTAATTAACAAATAGCAAATAGCAGGGAAAAATGAGCAATTAACAATGACACAAACCCAAAGATTGGGTTGTTTTAGGATGTTTATTATGAAAACAGAAAAATGGCATTTAATTGCCTTTTTATTATTTGAACTTTTTCTCTTCGCTGCCTGCCTTCAAAACTCTCATGCGGAGGGACAAATTGGGTCAAATTATTTTAATGGCATGTGGCTTTTCGTTTGGCTTTAGCTTGAACAGCGTACCCATTGTGCGAAAGAGAAAAGAGGAAATGACGGCGGATTTTGCATAAAAAAAATTATTTCTAATATTTTTAAAAAAACTTGAAAAATAAAAAAAATGCTATATAATTATAAAATAAAGGTTTTAATTTAGTCTTAAAACCCTGAGCTTAAAATCAGCGGAAAACTATGTTTACTCTCTAACCTGAGGGGCATCATCGGCCGCAGCATTTTTTGTATTTTTTCCCGCTGCCGCAAGGGCAAGGGTCGTTACGTCCTGTTTTTGGAGAGGAGCGAATAACTTGCATTGGTTTTTCTATCTTGTCAAAATCATCGTCAAAATCATCATAAAAATATTCTTTTTTTAAAGAAGGCCTTAATTTATTAAACTTCCCTACATATTTATCTATAAGATAGTCTTCTTTTCTTTCATTAAGAACGTCAAGGTAAAATGCCTGGTTAAATTTAAAAAATTCCGGGTACTCATTCTTTAGTAATTTTATTGACGGACGTAAATCGGACAGCCTGGAAACAATAAAATGCTCCATTCCCAATAATTTGTTTTTATCTGTATTTTCCGTTAAGAAAAAGGCTGTTATGTNGANAAGCACATCGGGTATGCGTTTATCAAATTTTAATTTATATGCTATGCAGCATGTTCGGGTAGTTTTAAAAAGTTCTTCNTCATCAATTTTACGGTGTCTTGATTTTTCAAGCATCGGTAATATTTTTTGCAGAAACGGAATATTTTCTTCTTTCTCATAAAGAAAAGGTATAAAGCCAATCAATTTTTCATATACTTCTTCACTATGGTTTTTATCAATAATAAAATATTCAGCGAATTTATTATAATATTGAACATTATTTTCATCGGAAAATAAATTTGTTCTGTATATGCCTACTAAATAAAGGATATAGTCATCACGAAACATGTCTATGTCTTGTTTCATGGCGCGCTCAAAAATACCAGGAACCCAGGAATAGGCATGTGAATTAGCATAACGCATATACTCTGTCCATGCCCTGACATTCAAAGGAGCGGTATTAACTGCTGTCTCAAAGTATATGCCGGCTTTTTCCGTGTGTCCCATTGAGCCGGATATTTTAGCAAGCAGCAGCAAGGTGCCGGCATCGGATGGATTTTTTTCAAGCATCTGTTCGCATATTTTTTTGGCAGTGACGCTTTTTTTCATGTACCATAATACTTCGGCTAGAAGGCGCCTGGCTTCTGTGTAAAACACCGCCGAATATTCATCATCGGGATGATTTAGGGAAAACAACGTTAGCTGTTTTTCCGAATCGGGATTGCTGCCGATTAAACCGGTAAGATATTCCACAGCCTGTTTGTATCTGTTTTCCCGAATCATTTCACGGGCGGCCAGCAGTTTATTTTGCAATTCACCGTTATACTCTGCCGAGCCTGACTGTTTATTCAAGAGATCGGGCGAAGATTCCCCCTGGGATAATACAAAATAAGAGTCGTATTCGCTGCGTTTTTTTTGATTGGAAAGCGTTTCATAAGCAAGTCTTACCGCCTTAAACCCTTCCNGGTCATTATCCGGCGAATGTATTTTTACCGCTGAAAAATAAGCGCGCTTAACAGCATTGGCATCTGCATTACGTTCAATGTTCAACAGTTCGTAATAATTCAAAATGCTTCAACCTTTTCAAAATCATCAATCGCGTCCGCAAGATCATTTTTTTGTTTTTCTGTAATGATATATTCCCATTCCATGACAAGCGCTTTTTTCAACTCATCGGCAGTGTATTTTATTTCATCAATCAAGCCGCTGTTTTCGGCATCATTTTCATGGATTTTTACGAGCCTGTCCGCCTTGTTTATAATCTGCCTGTATTTTTTAGCGCCGGGGGCATTTTTCCATTTTGAAAGATCAAGGTTTTTTCCCATTTGCGCGGTATTTACTGTTACAGCCGCCGACTTCCCTGTTGAAACTATTTCCGCCGAGACCGTTAAAATGCCGTTCAGATCATAATCGAACCGGATGTTTATTTTTTCTTTAAGTTCTCTTGCTTTTGGTATGCCGCTTAGTTCAAAAGTATTCAATAAATAATTTTCTTTAGGATTTTCACTTTCGCCCTGATATGCCGTTATGTGTACTTTTGTTTGGTTATCATAAGATGTTGCATATATTTTTGATGCAGTTGCGGGCAGCATGGTGTTGCGTTTAATAAGAATGTCGCAGAAGTACTCATCCTTGTATAACCATCCGTACCGCAACACACTTGTGCTTAGGCTGTACGGGCAAATGTCAGTTAGGACAATCGCATTCTCGTCTAAAACGCCGCTGAGCACTCCAGCCTGAATTGCGGCACCGCGGACAACTGCCAAATCAGGATCGACCGCAGCCTCCGGCACAATGCCGAATGTTTCTTCCAGAAATTGCGCCACAAGCGGAATGCGCGTGCTTCCTCCAACCAGAAGCGTCAAATCAATGTCATCGGCACTTAGGTTTGCATCGAATAACACGGTCTTAATCTGCTGTTCGGTGGAATATATTTTTTCGCGGATCATTGATTCAAAAGCCGCGCGGCTTAAGTTTTCAGAGAAACCTGCGGGATTGCCGTCTTTGCTGTATAAAAACGGAAGTCCGATAAGGCTGTCGGTTTCGCTGCTAAGGGTTATTTTGCATTGTTCGGCGGCGGTCTTTATGCGTATCATGGCGCGCGCGTCCGTGTCACCCGAAACAGTAATTTTGTCGCGTTTTTTTATTGCCGCCGTTATGTGATCCATGATGGCCTGGTCAAAATCCTTTCCTCCCAGCGCATTGTTCCCGCAGCTTGCTTTTACTTCAACAACGCCTTCGAACAGTTCAAGCACAGTAACGTCAAGCGTTCCGCCGCCCAGATCGTACACCAGCATNTATTTNCAGTCGCGCATNTGATCAATCCCGTAGTCAAGGCTCGCNGCTGTCGGCTCATTGATAATGCGGTCGACTTTAATTCCGGCGGCATTTCCGGCAGCCATTACATCCTTGCGCTGCGCATCGGTGAAATAAGCGGGAACNGTAATAACGGCGGAATCAACCGTTTCGCCGGTGTGTTGCTGCGCNCAGTCAGCCAGGTAGCGGATGATCATCGCAGCGGCATCAACCGGCGAATAAGTCTTGCCTCGTGCGTTAAGGCTCGTGTTTTGGCCGAAAAGGCGTTTCACTTCAAGAAAAGTATTTTCCGGTTCGATAAGCGCTTTTTCCCTTGCCTCGCGCCCGATAACCGGCTTACCGTCTTCGGCAATGTACACCGCCGATGGGGTTATCGCCTCGCCCAAATGATTAGGAATGATTACTATTTTACCGTCATTGTTTACATACGCAATTTCTGATGTTGAAGTGCCAAAATCTATTCCTGCTTTCATAAATAAATTATCTCCTGTTTGTTAATAATTACCGCAGCGCGGCGTATAACGGCATCCTTAAAAATGAAGCCGCATTTTAATGTTTTGACAACAAATCCGGTTGGAAGATTGTCATCCCACTCTGTGTCTTTTATCGAATGAATATTAGCATCAAAAGGTTCATCGGCGGCATCAATTATAGATAGTCCGACGGTTTCCGCTTTGTTTTTTGCCGTGTTCCACATCATTTGCGCCTGTTCAAAAAGCGGCGAATCTTTATCTTCGGAGGCAAAATAATAAAAATCCCCGATAATGTCAGCGAGAGAAATCAGCGCATTAACAAAGACGGTTTCATCTCCGTCACTTTGCAAATGGCTGTCAATTTCTTCAATTTGAAGGTTTGTTTCTTTTTGCCTGGTTTCAATTTTTTTTAAGCGCTCATTTATTTCTAAAAAATGCCCGCTAAGACGCACACTCATACTGGCATCAACTTTTTGGGCAGTTAAATCTGCAATGTTTTTTGCTGAATTCCTTAAAAAATTATAAAAAGCCATTCCGGTAAATCCTGGGAGCCTGTCGGACTTGTAGAATTTGCGGCTAATAGCCGACGGCATTTTGCCGTAAAATTCTACTATATTGGGGCTCCTTACGGAGTTTGCNGAGTAAAAAATGCTCAAAAACGTTGTTTTTTCTCATTTTTTTCATCAAAAAGGACAAAGTCCAGCAAACTCCTAGAATTATTGTACATTAAATCCTTGCCCAAACACAAGCCTTGTCATATACATTTGAGATGTGCGATGTTTAAATGCCGCACATCGCACTGGTATATGCTGTTTTAATGGCATATACTATTATTATGGCAGATGCACTGTTAAAAGAAAACACATATGATAATTGGACTTATGCGGACTATAAAGCATGGGAGCTAAAACCCGGGGAGCGGTATGAGATAATCGATGGCGAAGCTTTTGCCATGTCCGCTCCCAATGCTTACCACCAGTCGATTCTTACCGAGTTATTAAAACAAATAGCGAATTTTTTAACCGGCAAGGAATGTAAGGTATACCCCGCGCCTTACGATGTACGGCTTTTTTACGAAGAAGACGAAAGCGATGACACGGTTGTCCAGCCGGACATTTCGGTGGTATGCGATAAGGAAAAACGCGGCAAGGAAGGCTGCCGGGGCGCGCCGGATTTTGTCGCGGAAATTCTCTCGCCGTCAAATACCGCAATCGAAATGCAGAGAAAATTCAATGTATACCGCGATGCGGGGGTACGTGAATACTGGGTGCTGGACACTGAAAACAAAACCCTTACGGTCTATCTTTTTGAAGACGAAAAGGCAATAAGCCGCAGCTATGGTGAAAAAGAATCTGTCCCTGTTGCCGTTCTCGAAGGCCTTTC
>WRNF01000159.1 GCA_009776715.1 Treponema sp.
CCGCTGAAATAATTGGAATATTTAACTGTATTCCATCGCATAGTTTTGTCTTAATATCGCATTCTCTTGGCAGAATATCGGAATATCCCGGTTCAAGGAGCACGTCATCGTAAGAAAGTCCCTCTCTAAACATCATTTTTAATAATACCATGCCTTGGCCTGAATAGTCAACCTTTTTTGCCATGCATCATGATAAAACCAAGCAGTACAATTGCAATACAATACATTTTCATGGTATAATTTCTTTATTATGGGAAGCTCTGCCAGAAACATAATTGAAAGCGAAGCGGAAGCGTTGATCATTCCGCGGTTTATGCATTATGCCAGTGTCTGCACCGAAAGCAAGCATCATGCCGAAGAAACCCCTTCTAGCCCCGGTCAATGGGATTTAGCTAAAATACTGCACAATGAACTTTTGGGGCTGGGGTTGAGCGATGTTGAATTGACCCCCCATTGTTATGTTATTGCCCGNCTGCCGGCAAGCGATGGAAAAGAAAATGTTGCAACCATAGGTTTTCTTGCCCACCTTGATACGGCAAGCGATGTTACCGGGAAAGACGTAAAGCCCCAATTAGTGCCGGAATACGGCGGCGAAGTGATTAAACTTAAGAATGATTTGGCGCTTGATCCGGCAAAGGAACCCGGGCTTGCGGAACAAAAAGGAAAGGCAATTATTCACACTGACGGAAGCACATTGCTCGGAGCGGACGACAAGGCCGGCATTGCGGTGATTATGGCAGCTCTTGAATACCTTGTAACGCACCGTGCCATTGCGCATGGGCCGGTAGAAATAATTTTTTCGCCGGATGAAGAAACCGGCAAGGGGCTGCCGGAATTTCCCCTGGACACAATAAAATCTGCTGCCTGTTTTACTGTAGACGGCGGACCAATGGGAGAAATTGAAACCGAATGTTTTAATGCATGGAAGGCCGATGTTGAATTTAATGGCAGAGTGACGCATCTGGGCGCTGCCAGGGGCATTTTGGCCAATGCGGCGCTTATGGCTGCAAGTTTTGCGGTGTTGCTGCCCCGCTCGGAAAGCCCCGAAGCCACCGACGCTTATTACGGTTATTATTGCCCAATGGAACTGTCCGGCAATTTGGAAAATGCGCAACTGGAAATTTTTTTGCGGGATTTTGAACTTAGCGGCATGGAGCGGCGTCTTGCAGCTTTGGAAACAATAGCTAAAACAGTAGAAGCGCAGTTTCCAGGCGGAAAAGTTATTGTAAAACCTGGCCCGCAGTACTATAATATGAAAGAGAAAATTAACGCCAATCCCAATGCGGTTGAATGCCTTGAAATTGCGCTGGCAAATACAGGCATTGAATGGCAGTTAAAACCCATTAGGGGCGGAACTGACGGTTCACGGTTGACCGAACTGGGTATTCCTACTCCGAATATATTTACCGGGGGAAGGAATTTTCACAGCAGGATGGAGTGGGTTTCGGTGAGCGAGATGTGCGCATCCTGTAAGCTTGTTATTGAATTGATTAGGCTGTGGGGAGAAAAGAATGGAAACTTTAGCGGCAGCGTTTGAAGGCCAGATTAAAAAGGCTATGTCTATTTCCAAGGTGCCCACTGTGATAACTAAAGATAATGTATATCAGGAAGGCGATATTAATATGCTGCCCATTCTTGATGAAATGGCCGGCACACTGCTGCTTTCCGGTTCCGGCATAGACGGGATGGAAAATCTGGAGGAACTTTTGTCAAAAGCCAAAGCAGGGAAATCCTGCCTGCTAATGCTTGAGCATTACAGTAATTTTGATCTTAGCGTTTTTTCCTTGCTGGTGCGGCAGGCGGGCGGCGATGCTATTGCCAATGCATTAATTTCCATTGCCGGCATGAAATTAAACGAGGACAATCCTGTTGTTGCAGCTTTTGCAAGCGCCTATACCCGAATTGTAATTTATCCCAGCCGGTCGCTGCATGGACTGGACAGCAAAATAAAAAAAACGGAACTTGCCCGCAGCATGTCAATTAACCGTGCCGCGATGAAAATTCTAGACGGTAAAAAAACAGAAGGCAAACTGATCCTTGTATTTCCTTCGGGAACCCGATACCGTGCATGGAATCCGTCTACAAAAAAAGGGGTAAGAGAAATTGACTCGTACATTCGCTCTTTCGACTATATGTGCTGTGTTGCGATTAACGGGATGATTCTCCATGTGCAGCAGACAGATATGATGAATGATATTGTAAACAGGGACCTTGTACGGATTACCGTCGGCCCTGTGCTTAATTGCAATGAATTCCGGGCAAAAGCGAGGAACGCTATTATTGCCTCTGAAAACGAAGATAAAAAGCAGCTTGTTGTTGATGCCGTTATGGCCGAACTGGAAAGCCTGCATACCATAGCCGAAATAAAAAGGCAAAAACAAATTGATGGAGGAAAAGGATAATGGAAGAATCGGCAAAATTATTTGAAAAATATTCAAACATGGTCAAGGAAAAAGGAATTATCGATAATTCGCTTTATTCCAAATACGAGGTAAAACGCGGCTTGCGGGATGTAAGCGGAAAAGGCGTTTTAGTCGGGCTTACGGAAATATCGGAAATAATTTCGTATATCATTGAAGACGGCGATTATATTCCCTGTGAAGGCAAGCTGTTTTACAGCGGCATCAATATCGAAAAAATCGTTCAGGGTTTTTTGGACGAAAACCGTTTCGGGTTTGAGGAAACCTGTTTCCTGCTTCTTTTTGGCCATCTGCCCAATCTGCAGGAATTCAATGAATTTTCCAGCCTTCTTAAACAATGCGCAATGCTGCCGGAGACTTTTTTGCGCGATACCATAATGAGCGCTCCCAGCAAGGACATGATGAATTCGCTGGCAAAAAGCGTACTTACCCTTTATGCGTATGATAATAATCCCGATGATATATCAATAGATAACGTGATTCGCCAGTCAATCAACCTCATTGCCCGTTTCCCTCTGTTGGCAATTTACAGTTATCAGTCCTATTCCCATTTCCATCACAATCAGAGCCTGGTAATTCATCCTCCTGCAAAAGAGCTGTCAATTGCAGAAAACCTTTTGCATATGCTTCGCCCCGATTCCAATTATTCAAAACTGGAAGCGCAAATTCTTGACATTGCGCTGGTGCTGCATGCGGAACATGGAGGCGGCAACAATTCAACCTTTACCACCCATGTGGTTTCATCTTCCCATACAGACACCTATTCCGCTATTGCAGCAGCCCTTGGTTCACTGAAAGGGCCGCGCCATGGCGGTGCAAATATTAAAGTAGTACAGATGTTCCGCGATATGCAGGAAAATATTTCTGACTGGACCGATGACAATGAAATTACAGTGTATCTTGAAAAACTGCTTACCAAAGAAGCTTTTGACCGCTCCGGCCTTATTTACGGAATGGGCCATGCTGTGTACTCACTTTCCGATCCCCGCGCTCTGATTTTTAAGCGTTTTGTTGAGCAGCTTGCAAATGAAAAAAACAGGCAGAAAGAATATTTGCTGTATACAAAAGTTGAAGAACTTGCGCCCATGGCCATTGCAAANTTAAGAAAAATTTACAAAGGGGTCAGTGCCAATGTGGATTTTTACTCAGGTTTTGTTTACAGCATGCTTGATCTGCCGGAAGAGTTATTCACTCCGCTCTTTGCCGTTGCCCGCGTTTCCGGCTGGTGCGCGCACCGTATCGAAGAATTGGCAAACAACGGAAAAATAATACGCCCCGCGTACAAATCCGTTGCGAAGCAAAAGCCTTATTTGCCTTTAACTGAACGGTGAACGCATATTTTTCTGTTTTTGCAGTAAATTTGCAATGAAAATTTTGCATGGCAAAATTTTCACAGCTTCTATCAAAAAGCTTTTTTCAAAACAAAGTTTTGAAAAAAGCCACCTCTTCCCCCTTTAACCCGCGATGCAACTTTGCAGCAATAGCAGAAAAATATGCCCACTAAAAGCCTTTGGGGAGCTGCAACAAACTTTGCAAGGGCGCACGGCGCTAACCGATTAAAATAGAATTTATTTTAAACATGAATGAGGCTAAAAATAACCAATAAATTCCTTAGCGTCCGTCTAGCCCGCGGCAAGGTTTGTTGCAGTCCTGCAAAAACGCATTAACGGCATATTTTTCTGTTTTTGCAGTAAATTTGCAAGGGCTTTAATTGCCAATAATCTTTTCCCACACCGATGTTTCCTGAAAATCACGGTCAATGCGAAGTTCCATTTGAGGTTCATAATTTGACTCGGGATTTATGATGTTTCTGATATTTAGGAACGGAAGGTTTTGGCTAGTTGAACGTATCATTGAATCAGGATTACGTGTAAGGGAATCCCAGGCATTTTCCGCCTGAGTGTAAAAATTTATGGCTTGATTAATGTAATCGCGGTCTCCGGTTTGTGCCGCAAGCATTTCGCAGGCTGCTCCTGCATTGTTATAGGCATACATTAACCGCTGCGCGACTTCAAGAAATTCTTCGTTGTCGTTTGGCAGAAGAACCGGCAGCCTGACACGCTGCCTGTCAAGCAAATCAATCAGGCGCTTGTAATAACCCTGAGCGATAAATGAATTCCCGTGTTTTAAGGCGGCGTTTCCCAAAGAAAATAATATGCGCCGGTTTACCTGGCTTGAGGGAAGTTTTTCACAAGAAGCGGTAAAATACAGCAGGGCATTTTTCCAGTCCTCTTGGTAATAATAAACAGCCCCCATACGGTACTGCATTTCCGGGGGATTCCAGCCGATTTGCTCTGCTTTTTGATAAAAATTCAGGGCTGTATCGGAATTGCCGGATTTGACAAAATATTCAATGTCGCCTAATCCTGCATACAATTTGCCGTATTGAGGCGATGGGGAAATCAAACGCCGCTCAACAGCATCTTCGTACAGATTTACCCCTTTTGCAAGATGATCCTCGGCAGGCATAACTTCCCTGCTGTTTATAAGGACATCGGCATAACGCAGGTGGCTGTCTATCCTATAACCCCGCCGCAGCTTTGTTTCTATTTGAGTGTTTTCATATAAGCGGATTGCATTTTCAAGCGTTATGCGCTCATCGGCGGTGTTTCCAAGTGATTTATAATACCGGGCAAGATGATAATGCGCTTCGGGCAGTGACGGATCTTTATATACTGCTTGCAGCAGAACGTCATATACTTTATCAATCTGATCAATGTATTCATCGGGTACGCCTTTGTTATCTGCAAAGCGTTTGTCTAAAAGATAACCGCCTAATTCCGCAGTTGTTTCCGCTGAGAGGTTCCTCTTTGCATCTGCATCGAACCATGCCCTAAGTGAAAGCGTCTCTTTTAAATTGTCAGTACGGATAAAGTACTTCATCATCCGTTCAACTACAGGCGCAGACCAGCCGTACGTTTCAAGAAGCCGTGCATAAGCGAGACGGGCATCGTCATACTTTGCCGGATAACTTTCTCCCCAGAGCAGGCTG
>WRNF01000160.1 GCA_009776715.1 Treponema sp.
AGAAAAGCGTTAGGTGAATTTGTGGTGTATGAAAAATTTTCTAGCCTAAGTTTATTGCATACAATGGCGTGTTTTATGGATTCGGGCGTATACCCGCAAGGCGGTTCCCTTGATTTGGGAAAACGCATGGAAGAAAAAATCAAAGAACTGGGAGGAAAAATAGAATTCAGCGCTAAAGTAGACAAGGTAATTCTTGAAGGCGCAGAAAAACCTTATACCGCACGGGGCATTGAAATACAGGGCAAAGCCATTCCTTTTGATGCGGTAATTGTTACTCAGGATTTATTAACAATTCAAAAATTGTTTGATACACCCCCACAAGACAAGTGGATTCAGGCCGCTAAAAATGCCCCTCCGGTACAGACCACCTTTGCTGCATTTGGCATTAGAGATGATCTGCGGGATATGCCTTATGCTTTTGCCTTAAATGAGGATATTTGCGTCGGCGGAATTCAATACGATAATATTGCATTAACCAATTATGCCGAGTTTACAAGTTATGCGCCTGAAGGATGCTCTACTCTGACTTGTTTATTTACCGGAGACAGTTACAATTATTGGAAAGAACGTCAAAATGACGGAACATATAATGAGCAAAAGCAACTGCTTGCCGACGAATTAAAAAGGCTGGTAGAAAAAAACCTGCCCCGGTTAAAAGATAAAATTGAAGTTATCAACATTGCCACACCGCTAAGCTANGAGCGNTATNCCGGATCNTACAAAGGCGCCTGGATGACTGTACTGGAAAAAAGCGCAAGGCCGGGACTGCCCAGGTCAATTNCTGCAGGTTATAAGCATTTATATTTTGCAGGGTTTAGGACAAGAGCGCCCGGCGGCCTGCCTGTTGCTGTGCTTTCCGGTTTCAAGGCAGCGCAGCATGTATGCAGGGATTACAAAATGGTTTTTGAAGGCGGAACCAACCAGTAAAAAAGTAAGCGGTAATGATTAAAAATTTATTAATTGACTATAATTTTCTCCTCGCTTAAAGTGAAGTTGAATAATTAATCTGTGTAATAATTTTTTCATTTTTTTGAAATGAAAGACCACCATTAATCGGATCAAAGAAAAAGAGATGATGTGGTTTTTCAATGAAATTTTTTACAACAAATAAGCAATACTGATTTTGTAATTTGTTAGCAACAAAATATTCTTTTTCAGTAAGCATAATGTTACCTTTGTTTGTGTTTAACCCCTTGACTTCAACACATAAAAAATCAGTATTACAACTATTTTAAAATTTTATTTTTTTCAAAGTTACAGAATCATTACAGTTTCATCGTCATTTTTTTTATTATAAACATCCCATTCCAAAAGTTCGATAAATTTATTTAAAAAATCCAGCCTTAATTGTGTTTCATTATATGATTGGCTCAAATAGGTAGATTTATGTGCCTTAAAATTGTCTATCAATAACTGCAAATTACCAGGAATCATAGCCACTCCNCTTTACTATCAAAATTATGTATTATATACGTACTTTTGAGAAGTGCATTATTAGCTAATTGGATATAAAGTGATAGTTGTACAAGCCGCTTCGTTTCTACATTTCACTCTAACTTCATTTTGCCAGATTTGTGTTTTACTTTACCTCGATCAGCTTGAGTCTCCTTAATAAACCATATATGTACTACATTACCCCTTATGAATAATGTCTATAATGAGCCGGCAGTCCGGTAAACGCATTAACTAAACACAAGCAGCAAAGTAAATGCTATTAAGCCAATTACCAAAAAATACCATCCGGCATTTTTTTTCTTTCCAAAAACAAGGAAGGTATTGTAGTACCATCCATTCTCTTCAGTATGTTGCTACAATTATCACATAACCATCTCCTCCTCTTCCGCCGTTATTCTGGCTGCCGGTACCGCCATAGGCACTGCTTCCGCCGCCGCCTTGTACGCCGTTAACAGCAGGCAGCCACTCGCCGCCTTCGCGGTATCCGCCGCCGCCGCCGCCAAATGGGGCTACAGTACCTATGTTTATTGATGCGGCATTTCCTCCCCTGCTCATTATATCTCCCCGGCTTATTCCGGCAGTGCCGCTTCCTCCTGAAACAGAAAGACTGTCCAGATTGCCCGAAGGCCATGCGGTATTAGCGCTTCCCCCGCTTCCCCCGGTTAAGATTTGTCCGGATCCGCCTCCTCCTCTGCCTCCTTGCGCAGTAAGGACATTGCTTTCCCAGCGTAGCTCCGTATTTCCGCCATTCGATCCAGGATTGCCTGACTGCCATGTACCTATGTCAACTTGTTTGGCAGTGCCTGGATTCCCCCCGCTGCCTACCGTTATGGTAAAGACGGTAGGAACGGTTATGGTGAACTTTACATAAGACGCTGCTCCGCCGCCGCCCGCTCCGCCTGTTCCCCTCATAGGATTAGTTATATGGTAGGAATAATGCCCGCCTTGCCCGCCGCCGCCGGAACCAAGCGCATAAATCTCTATTGTTGCAGGAAAACCTTTATCAAAAACATAGGAATGGTTTCCGGCAATATTGTATTGTTTAATTTCTGTATTTTCTGGTTTGTTGTTGTCCCACTTGGCGAATAAAGTAATATCGGCGCCTGGCACAGTAAAAGATGACCCAGGAGGATAATTAATGCCTGTTCCGGCAGCATTTGTGTTCCAGCCCCCAAAAGTATGATTTACCCAGGACAGGCTGCCGGCGTTTGGAATTGTTATGCTTGTGCCGGCTTTCACTGTCTGCGCGGGCGGAGCCGAGCCGCTGCCGCCATTAGCATTAAATGTTACAGTGCTTGTGCCCGGCTCATTTTTTGATGTACCGGTATCCTCAAGAGTGCAAGCTGCACACAGCAGTAACAGTAAAATTGAGGTTATACTTATAATTTTTGTAGGCATGTTATTTACTCCTTGCTTGAAAGCGGTAGGCATAACCTACCGAAAATTTGTTGCTTACGCCTTTAAAATCCGTCCGGATGGTATAGGAAATATCAAGCGCATTAGCAATGTTAAATCCTGTCATTATATTCATGGCTATAATTCTGTGATAGTAATTAGAATTCAGAGTGGATTCTAAACTCCACAAATAGCCAATGCCAGTTCCTATATACCAGCCGCCTCTGTCGAAGGGAAGGAAATAGGCATAGTTGGTATATGGATATATCGAGAAATAGCCGGCATTCGGTTTTCCGCTAAATGTGCCAATATCCATGCCAAGTTCCAAAAAGGAATAACGGAAAGGTGCAAGAGTGCCGCGAATAGTGCCGACAAGCCATGGCCGGGCAAACGAAGTCCCCGCTGAAGCGCCTAAGCTCCACAAACGGGTTTCCGCATCAACTTTATTTGTCTGCCCGTTTTTCTGAGGCAGAAAAATAGGCCGCTGTAATTCTTCTGTGCTGCCGGCATCGTTAGGCGCCATTCCCAGATACGCCGTCCCGAAGAACTGATTGTACACGGCTGGAATCTGTTTTCTGCCGCTTGCAGCGGACACATCGGCGCCGGTTCTCTTGAACACCTCGCTTACCTCAATGCCTGGCGTTGCCAAATTAATAAGCAGTTGCCCGGTGAAGAGGCCATTGCGCCCTTCCCCGTCTGCTGCAACCTGCCCCGCGCCGGTGGCATATACAATAATGCTGTCCACCGGCTGCCGGTTCACCACCAGCAATCCCCGGCTGCCGCTCCTGCTCCACCCAAAGGGGGTATCGCGGCAGGCATCCAGCACCACCACGTTCAGTCTATTCCCCGCATCATTTAAGTTATCCAGCAGGGACTGCAGCGAGACCGCCCTATCCCGCAAATAATGTTCGTTAGGAATAGAGGCATTAACCGGAATAAGAAAATTTTCCCCACCAGATTGCACCCCATGCCCGGCGTAAAAGAAAAAGCCGTAAGAATTTTTGTTCTGCCCAAGCCGTTCCCTCATATCCAGCACTGCTGCATCCATCTGAATTAGGGTGCTGTCGATAAGCATGTCAACAGCAAAACCTAAGTGTTCCAGAACTGCAGCAATGTCCATTGCATCGTTTACCGGATTAGCAAGTCTTGAAAGGCCGCCAGTATATGTTCCATTGCCAATGACCAGAGCATATTTTTGCGGGGCAGAATTTACAGAAGGATCATTCTGCGCGAAAATAGCAGTTGCAGCCAATAGGGTAAAACCCCAAAGCGGTATAAAAAACTTTATTTTCATTTAATTCTCCCTTATTTTCAATAAAACTATTTCACTCTTCCCTCTTGCAATTTCCTCCGGCAGCATCTAAAAAGAACTACCCATCGCTGTTTATGTTTGCTTTCTCCTCTTTAGGCAGGTCTTTTCCGCAAAATTGGCAGACAATAGCTTCTTTTTTAATATTATTGGCACAAAAAGGGCATTTTTTAGAATTCCTAATAGAATTTTGCTTTGATGGCTTTACTTGATTTATAATTTGACAAACTAAGCTGCCGATTAATCCAATTAATATTACAGAGAACCCGGATGCTAATTCAAGTTCAATACGTTTTTCACCCCTTACCATGCCTTGAATTATTAGCACAAATAATATACTGGCAATAAGCACAATCCAATCAACCAAAACAGGAACATTTTTTTTCATTAGCAATAATATGCCAATTATAATCCCGGCTAGCTCTATCATAAAAAATAAATATAATAATACAGAGCTTCCTTGCTCTTTATATTTGCTTGCCAATTCTGCAAGCGCAAACCCATTATATGAACTACGTGCAGGCACTAACCCAAGTGCGCTTAAATGACTTGTTGCTGCATCTTGAAATTCAGCAGCCATTGGCATTAAGAAACCAATAAATGCCAACAGGAAACCAATTTTCCCAATAACCCTAAAATTTGCCTTCATACAAATCCTCCATAAAAATTATTGCGTACTATGCCCGCCGGCTTATTTAAACCGCTCAAATGAGCCATAGTTTTTAAGTAGACCAATATCTCTTTGTAGCCACCTTGTAGTATCCGTATCAAGTGTTTCTACAAAAACACGGTCAAGGGAAACATGATCAAGTACTTTTACCGCAGAATATTTTGATATGCTGTCCGCAAGTACGTCCTGAACCATGGTAGGCAAATAATGTTGATCTGCGTTTAACCCCTGGCTTTTTGGAGTTCCAATGTCAAGGCTCATTCCACGGCCTCCTTTTCCAGTAAAAAAAGGATTTAGAGGAAGCTGCACTACTGCCGGAGCAGATTGTTTTAATGTTGTTGTCTGAGTTGGCCGTGATATCGATGTGTTCTGTGAGGATGACTGAATATGGCTCCAGCCGAAGGGATTGTCGCGGCAAGTGTCCAGCACCACTACGTTCAGGCTGTTCCCCGACTTGTTAAGGTTGTCCAGCAGCGACTGCAGCGAGACCGATCTGTCCCGCAAAGCCCTGTCCCCAAAAAAAGGGCAAATTTTTTTTAGCGTGAATTCATGTGTGTGTG
>WRNF01000161.1 GCA_009776715.1 Treponema sp.
AATATTGTGCATTGCCAGGGGCATTGTTCAACATGACCGGTTTTCTTTCAGGATGCGATGCCGCATCTGCTGCGATATAGGCACGGGCTTCTTTGTACCCTTCAATTCCGCCGCTTGGAATATCCGGCACAGTCCCATATAATCCAACAACAACCATGTAAACCAGCAAAGGCGAAATACAGGAATGACGCAATTCCTGCAATAACAATTATTATTGTAAGAAAAATTTTAAATATCTTTTTCATTTGATTTTCTTTTCCTAAAAACAACATATTTTGACAAAATAAAATTGCTTACCATTCCGGCTGCAATTCCGCAAGCCTGAGCTATGAATTTATAAGGCAAATTCCATTGAAGAAGAATTAATTGCATCACAATAACATTAACACCAAGCCCCAATAACGAACTTGCCATAAATAAACCCCAGCGTTTAACAGACAGCCGCCTGCCTGTTGTTTGCATCTTAAATGACCACAGTTGATTTAAGATATAATTTTGAGTTGCCGAAATTGTAAAACATCCAATACTAACGGGAATCGCATGAATCATTAATATGTCTGCAAATAAAAAGAATAATGATAAATTAACAATCGTTCCTAGTCCGCCGGTAATCATAAATTTAATAAATTGTCTCAAACCTCCCTGTTTGTTCTTATTTTTAATTTTCCATATTTTAACAAAAGCTTCCAGTAATATCTTTTTGGACATTTTTGATTTACCGTATTTTCTATCTTCAAAAATAATGGGAACTTCCGTTATGCTGCATCCTGAAAAATATGCCTTGTACTTCATCTCAATCTGAAAAGAGTAACCTCTGGAAATAATTGATGATAAATGAATTTTTTCCAACGCGCTTTTGCGCCACATATTAAAACCGCCTGTTAAATCTTTTACCGGACAGCCCAGCACTAAGCGTGAATACAGCGAACCTCCCTTCGAGATAAAATTTCGCATAAAGGTCCAGCCTTCAACGCCTCCGCCTTTAATATTCCTTGAGCCAATAACAACCTCATTCGTCTCAATCTTTTCCAGCATTACAGGAATGTACTGGGGGTTATGCGAAAAATCAGCATCCATCTGCAGAAAAACATCATAGCCGCGGCTTAGCCCCCAGTCAAATGCGGCAAGATAGGCCTGCGCTAAACCCTGTTTACCGGGCCGCTTGAGCAAATGAAGGCGGCCGTCATACTGTTCGGCAAGGCATTCCACTGCAGCCGCGGTCCCATCCGGAGAATTATCGTCAATTACCAGTATTTCAGCATTGGATGGAATATGCTCAAATACCAATTTGACAAAGGATTCAATATTTTCCACTTCGTTATATGTAGGAACGGCAATTAATAATTTCATAAAAACCTATAATTGATTATAGTTGTTTGCATTATTATTGTCAATTGTGCTGGCGGGGGCTTACTTGTAACTTCATTTGGCCTCTCGCTAAGGGATGCATTAGCCACGGATTATAAGAATTAAAATTTAAAATAATCCGTGCTAATCCGTGGCACTTTAACTATAGCTTCACAAGTTACCAAAAAGATGGTTCGCAGTGAGCGGCCTGTCTGCGCAGGCAGGGGCGGACACTTAATACTAAGAATTCCTGTTATGCAATTCATCCTCTTTTTTTTCGATGGCCTGGCGCAGGATTGAAATTTCCGTCAGCAATGCGTCAAACTCAGGGATGTTTCTTTCAATATGAGGAAGATTCCGGTCGATAAATGCACTGTAAGTTTCGTTGCCTAATTTCCCTATCAGCTTTTGCGCTTTAATTTCAAGCTGTTTGATTTCAATACGGCACATTCCCCGCTCGCCCAAATCCTGCGCTTTGGCGCCTGCTTTTAACGCCAGATCTTTGGAAGCGCTCACTCCCTGTTCCAGAAGCTGCTTCATTCTTTCAGTAAATGTCATTTTATTTATAACCTCTTAATTCCAAGAAAAGTAAGATCATCATACAGTTCATCTTCTTTTAAATAAGTGTAATACATATATGCCCTGTTTTGCGGGCATTCACGGGTGTTCCCGCAAAAGATTTTATATTGAAGAAAATGCTCCTTCAGGAATGCATCGATTTTTTTATCAACCAGCACCATGTCGTTTTTGCTTGCACCCGGATCACGGTAACATCTGAATATTTTTTCAACAGCTATCATCGCCATGATTAATTCATCCACTCCGCCGCTGCAGGTAGAAAAATCAAATTGCAGTAATTGATCGCCTTCGGGATTATGCCATTTTCTTAGAATAAACGTTTTTCTGTTCATAACTGCATTGACAATTTGCTGAATACGATCGGAACCCATTTCCTCGTTTGACTGACCGGCAATATGATTCCCGTGAATTTCTCCGTTTACTCCTTCACTGCAAATAATTTCGTTAAGCGATGCATCACGGAATAACCGTCTTGCTTCTTCAATTCCGTCAGTATACAAAAGCAGTATATCGCCGTGTCCAAGGGTGAGCGTCTGCACCTGATAGCCGCCTGTTGATTCAATAATGCTGTTTGGCAGCACCCCGGCAGCCGGCGTTTGCGGAAGGGTTATTTTTTTTAGGCGCCCTTCTGCTGAATCAAATATGCGAATGATGTTGTCTCCGGCATTGCAGAAATGCAAATCGCCGTATTGCGAATCAAATATACAAAGGGTAAATGCCGCAAACCTACCCTTAAAAGCCAGTGTTTCCATAAAACTGTTTATTTGATATACAATTTCTGCAATGTTTGTTCCTATTCTGTCCGGATCCCATTGCTTAAAATAATTTAAAAACATTGTTGCTACCTGCATGGTAAGCAAAGCAGCCGGCACTCCATGTCCCGATACATCACATTTGATTATCGCATAATACCTGCCGCCAAGATCCTGATAGTCAAAATAATCACCCGAAATTCCCCTTGCTCCTTCATAATAGCCGAAGAATGTAACATTTTTATACTTTTTGTAACTAAAATTTAATTTATTGCCGTCAAGCCCCACTTCCAGCGGCAGGAGTTTTTTCTGCAGTTCTATGCCTATTGACAATTCTGATGCCGCAACTTCCGCTTTTATAAGATTTTGCATCATTTCGTTAATTGTATCGCCAAGCACGGATATCTCATCCCTGGTGTTAATCTGAATTTCCATCCCCGCCAAATCGCCTTTATTTTCTGTGCTGCGGATTATTTCAACATAATGCATTAGCCGCCTGATAGGCATAAGCATAAGTGATGAGAAAATAAAAGCCCCCAAAAGGCCAATTCCTAAGGTTATTAGAGAAATTATAGAAATAGTATCAAAAAGCACCGATTCATATTGTTTAATATTTTCGGCAATTAACCCGACAGATACTTCCATCCGTATTAAACCATGAAAATAATTATTGCTTATGCCCTGCCTGTACATTACAGGCATATAAAAGAGATACAAAGGGTCTTCGCTGGAAATATTATAAAAATTAAATTCAGGCTTGGAATGATGCCCGCCTGTTATTTCTGCAAGCGTTTTGGCAATTCTGGTTTCAAAAGACTGAATTTCATCCTGTGATTCTCTACTTCTTATTTTTGACAGCTCGTGAATATTTTGAGACAGGCGGCTGACTCTGACAATTGCCTGATTATTTAAATTTCTGCGTAATTCATCAAGTGAAGGGCTAATTAAATCAGTAAACAGAGAAATTCCTGGCTGCAATTCATCGGTATTAATTTTTGCATTAATATTCGGATCGTTCGATGCTAAAACAATTTCCTTAAATTCAAAATTAATATTTCTAAAACCTGTGATAGTAATATATTTTGCTTCAGGAATTGCTTCCATTTGCTCTACCAGTATGCTTAATTCTATTTCATTCCGGGCGGGAAGATAAGCTTTAACATTGGAGGCCAGCCCTTTCATTAAAATACCGCATCTATCCCACAGGCTTGTCAGCAAGGTTTGATGTTCCACATTATCCATAACAATATACAGCGGCGTTGAAATAAGCGAGATAACCAGCAATAGCACTATAACAATAAATGAAACCAGCTTAAAACGTATTCCTTTTTTATTTCTTTGAATTGCAGACATATTAATTTTTTTTCTGTCTGCATTCATTAGTTTTTCCTTAAGCCTGGCTTTTTCCAGCAACGTTGATTCAATTCCTTTAAAAACCGCGTAAATCGCCGCTAATAAAATAATTATTAAGAAAATTATCAAGATTATAATTGAATACCTTGGAGTCTTTTGTCCTAAGGGAGCAGACCATGAAGAATGCCATTCTTTTAAATAATTGCCGGATTTAATGGTAGAATCATTTATACCGCCGGTATTATTTATACCGCCGGGGTCTTTAAATTCAGTTTGCGCAAAAAGTCCAGTGTTTGCTGCAAAAAAAAGCAACAGAGACATCAGAATGTAAGAAAAAGCCTTTAATTTAATTATTTCCCCCTGAATTTTTTATGGTTTTCCTAGCCCTTATATTATTATCATTCAAAAAAAATAATAATGTCAAGGTTCCGCACAAGGAAATATTAAGTCATTAACACATTGCTGAAAATAAGCAGGCAGGGGAGCTGTTAGATTAAGCTGCATGCTGTACTGTGTTTCAGGGATAATTATCTGCGATGCATGCAGCAAAAGATTGCGGAGCTTAATTGTTTTGCGAAGCTCATGAGTTAACTTAAAATCACCAAATTTATCATCTCCTAAAACAGGGTTGCCCATAAAAGCCAAATGCCGCCGAATCTGGTGCGTTCTGCCTGTGCCCAATTCTAATTTAAGCAGGGAAAAAAAATCGGGGCCTGCAGAAGATTGCAATACCCAAAAACGGGTTTCGCATTTTTTTTCAATGCCGCGAATGGCAAGATCGGCAGTAATGATGCCTTTTTTGTCAGCAGTTTTGCCCTTGCACATTGCAGTGTAAATTCTGGTTATTTTTTTCTGCGCGGAATTTTCCCTGCAGTTTAGCAAATGTGAAAAATTTTCAGCCGCTTCCCTGCTTTTTGCGGCAACAATCAGGCCGGAAGTGTCCTTGTCCAAACGGTGTACCAGGAAATAAGGCTTATTAAAGTTCTTTTTAAGAATCATATCCAGCGAAATGCCAATCCCCTTCCCTCCCTGCACCGGCAAGCCCGCAGGTTTATTGATTGCCAGGCAAAACTGATCCTCATATATTATTTCAAGTTTTTTCACATCCTTACTATACAATAAAAATAGGATAAAGTCAGGCAAACTCCCAGGGCATATTTATCTGCTTATGCAATAATTTTACCTTTACGTAAGGCAAATAATAAGGTATAATTTAGAAAATGAATGATTATACTATTTGTGCAACCAGATCAATGAGGCATTACGCGTCTCTTGTCGCATCACAGCTTGCAGAATTAAGCGGTTTTTCAGAAAAACAAGAAAGTTTTTCCGGCGTTGATCTGCTT
>WRNF01000162.1 GCA_009776715.1 Treponema sp.
CGGTAGTACAAGCCGCTTTAGCGGCGATGTATAATAATTTTCCTTACACTTGCCGACCGAAGGGAGGCTTTACGGATTTCCACGGATTTTTATTTTATTTTTAAATTCTGTGTAAACCCGATGATTATTCTTAGTTTCAGTCCTAGAAATCTATATTCCTCCGTGTAAATCCGTGTAAATCTGTGATAATCCGTGTTATAATTAATATTCGGCACAAGTTACCAAAGAGTTGGTTCGCAGCGAAGATGCGCGGGGCTTGCTTGAGATAAAATCCGGGATAAATCCGATCGAATTTTCTTGACGATAAAAGCGGTATTTGGTATATTTTAAACACAAAATTATTTTTATGACGGAGGATTTAAATGAAGGTAAGACCCTTGGCAGACCGGGTATTGGTTAAGCTGGAAAAAAATGAAGAAAAAACAGCCGGAGGAATAATAATTCCCGATACAGCCCAAGAGAAAACCCAGCAAGGAATTGTTGTAGAGATCGGCGATGACAAGGAAAAAATTTTAGTAAACGCTGGTCAAAGAGTCATGTACGACAAGTACGCGGGAACTCAAATAAAAATAAACGGCGAAGAACATTTGATCCTAAAAATAGCCGATATTGTTGCTGTGGTAGAGTAAAAGCCAAATGCTTTATCTGACCACATAATGCCGAATAAACTCCTTTTATGTGGTCAGACTTTCATTTTTTGTAGCCTTAACGGCTGCGCCGTTCCTCTTCAGATTTGCATCCAATGCACATTAATGCATAAGGAATTGCTTCAAGTCTGTCGGGGGGGATTTGCTTGTCGCATTTAATGCAGTATCCGTATTTTCCCTGCCATATTCTGGTTAATGCAGATTCCAACAGTTTAAGGCGCTTTAGTTCCTGGTATCCCAGTGTTTCTATCATTTTTCTGTCCATGTCATCGGAAGCAATGTCAACAAAGTCTTTTGGGTCCATTCCTTCGACAATTTCTTTAAGATCATTGTTGTTGGAAATAAGGTTATCCATAATTTCAGCTTTTAATTCCAGAAGCATTTGTTCCATTTTTTTAATAAATTCTTGAGTAAATGGAACAGGCGGCAGGTTTTTTGGGACTGTAGTTTTTCCAGCATTTTTGTTTATCTTCTGCGTTTGCAAGCCTGCCCGAGCGGCAGGCTCGGATACAGTTTTAGCCGAAGACCTGCCGTCAGGTTTAGGGGCTGCTTTGCCTGGGGTTTTCCCGGCTGTTAGACCGCCGGAATTTTTAACGGATTTAGCCGTTTTGCCTACTGGTTTCTCAGATGTTTTGCCGTTTGTTTTGCTTTTTTTCTCGGCCATCGTTACCATCTCCTTCTATATATTATTCTTGGTACAATGACCTAAGATTAAGATTTTGTCAATACCCCTTTATCTTTTTTCCAAAAAGCATGTTTTGGTAGCAGCGCAGGCAGCCGGGGAACATTCCTCCTTCACAAGCATTAATAGTTCTTCTGAATGTATTTGCCCTGTCGCTATTGTAAATGTCCTTAAATGACTGCCGGGTAATATTTCCCAAAATGTAATCTGGATAATCGGCGCAAAAATGCACATCGCCGTTATAATTTACGTTTGCCTGGCACCAGGGAACAATGCAGTGGTTCCTTACCGGCGTTTCCAGATCTGCATAATAAATATTGGTTTTTTCAGGGTTCAATGCAGGAACTGTGATAATGGGATGCCCGTAATTGTTATTTTGGATGTTTTTTAGAATCTCGTGGAGTTTTTTGCCGTCTATGCCAAGATTATAGCCTGTGTTATATCCTTCCAGGCAGTCAATGTCGGTATCAAGTTTTTCAAGCATAAACCGTTTTTGNGCGGCGACAATATTGTCATTGGTATANGTTCCCAGATTGTATATATGCAGTTCAATATTATATTCTTTACTGGCCTCTGCAAGATTGGCAAGGTCAAGATAATTGCGGTTGGTAACCACAGTAACAACTCCCAAAATAGGATAATTCGACTTTTGTTTTTGCTTTTCCCTGTTTATTGCCTTAAATCCGGCTATTACCTTATCGTAAGAGCCTTTTCCCCTCATGGAATCATTTACGTCGCGAAATGCGTCAAGGGAAACAAAAATCGTGCTCCATTTATCCCGCACAATGTCCTCGGCATGGCGTTCCATTAGGGTGCCGTTGGTGTTGACGCTTACATACAATCCCTTTTCCACCATGTACCGTGCAAGCGGAAAAAGATCGGGATAAAGAAAAGGCTCGCCGCCCCAGATATAGGTTACCGGCCGTTGAGGGGCAATTTCGTCAATAAATTTTTTCCATGTTTCAAGAGGGAGTATTTTTTTTGCCTCTTCTGCGGCGCAATCCTTCATTACGCCCTTGTCGCCGTACTGCCCGCACATGACGCAGCGTAAATTACAGGCTCCGGTAAGTTTGAAATACACAAGGGCAAGGTTTTTAAAATGGTTGAAGTTATCGTCATGTTTTGGCAGCAGCCGGGTTTTTGCCATTTTGTAAAAACCGTGAAACATTTTTTTTGACAGGCTGAATTCTTTGGAAAACAGAAGCGGCACCACCGCAAAATTATTCTTCATTTATAATCTCCAGTACTCATTCAAGATAACATATAAAGCCGTTTTTCGCAACTCCTTGTGTTAACCGTCAGCACTTCTCCATTTTAAAATTAACCAACCTTCCGGAGATGAGCGCCGAACCAGAGGCTAACTAGGAGTTTGTCGGACTTTGTCCTTTTTGATAAAAAAAATGCGAAAAAACACCGTTTTTGAGCATTTTTTACTCAGCAAACTCCGTAAGGAGCCCCGTTTATAGGAGAATTTTGCGGTTATTTACCGCAAAATTCCACAAGTCCGACAGGCTCCTAGCGCTTTTTCAAAATATATTAAAAAGCTGATTATCTTTGTTGCTATTTTCCTTTTCCCTATTCCTGCCCCTCCACATCCTTCAAAACNGGATATCCGCGTATATTAACACCCGCAGTGTCCCAAATTGTGCTGCTAAAGCCCATCGTGCCTGTCCAGAAAGTATCGGTCTTTCGTGTTGCATCGCTGACATCCGCGCCGTTTTCGTTGCTTGCAGTTCCTCCGGTGGCAGTGCTTGTGGCAGGCGCAAAGCCGTAACCATCGGTTCTTGTACCAATCAATATATCTTCCAGGGCATAATTTAAATTAAAAGTCATCGAACTACTGTTCCAATAACTTATCCGGTAAGCGTTTATACGGTCTTGAGGCACTGCGGAACCCGCGGTTGCGGTAATACGCTCTCCGAGTGCTACTGTTCGTTGTATAGAATTGGAGCCGCCTTCAAAAGTCCCAATGATACCGCCCCCACGGGCCGCATAAGTAGTGTTGCTTTTTATTTCAACTTTACCTGCCGAAAAACTGTTTTGCACAGTGTTGCCATTAATCCGCCCGACAATGCCCCCGGCTGCCATGTGTGCGTATTGAGAATAATTATAGTCAACCGTTACATCCCCCAGCGTATAGCAGTTAGTGATATTCTTACCAGCCTCATTAAGGCGCCCCACAAGGCCCCCGGCATTAATTGTGGTAACTATGTCTTCATTTTGTGTAACGGTAACATCTCCCTTAGCCCCTGATCTTTCGATATTGCCCCGGAAATAGCCTGCAAGGCCGCCGGCATTCACACTGCCGCCAATACTTTCGATATTAACAAATCCTGTAGAAAAACATTGAGTCATGGATACAGGAGTTCCGTTAGAAGAGCCGAGCAGCCCTCCAATTGATGAACTGGTATTGACAGCGGCTGTTACATTGCCCTTTGACCAGGATTGAGTAATTGTACTTGGCGCAGTGTTAGACGCAGTGTTTTGACCTACAAGACCGCCTCCCCTAAGATTGGTGCCGGTGATATCCAAATTTCCTTCTGCGGAACATAGAGTAATATTGCTTCCCCGGATTTCACCCGCAAGCCCTCCGACATATTGATTAGGGCCGCTGCCATTGGCTTTTACATTTATATCTGTGCTGGAATTTTGAATGCTGCCTGTGACAAGACCTACAAGACCGCCGGCATAGAGATCATTTGAGTTATTCTCCGCTTCAAGTTCTCCTGTTGCGTCACAGGTATTAATTTGCCCTACAACCTCACCCGCAAGACCTCCGGCAAAATGATCATAGGCAGTGTTTTTGGATTCTACTTTCCCTGTTGCGTGTGATGATCCTGAAATGCTTGTTTCTGTCCTTCCCACAAGACCTCCTGCCCACAGAGAAGTGGCGCCGGTAACTGCTTTCACATTACCTGTTGCATAACAATTTTCTATCGTTGCGTTTATTGGCGGATTTGGACGACTGACCGCATAACCCACAAGGCCGCCAACACGTAGTGCAATGCTAACAGTGCCGGTTTCGCTCCCATCCACATCCCCTGTCGCATAACAGCTTGTAATGGCTGCCGTAGTTCGTCCCACCAGGCCGCCGGCAAAATGCTCATTGACACCGCCAATTGCCGTCACTTTCCCGTTTGCCCAGGAATTTTTTATCGTGCCCATTGTATCCTGCGTATCAGTTCCGCCGGACGAAGTATAGAGAGCGCCGCCAACAAGACCGCCGACAGCGTGCCTGGCGCCGCTTTTGGCATACACTTCCCCTGCCGCATAACATTTGTCTATGGAACCCTGCGTATACCCCACAAGGCCGCCTGCTCGAATTTCGCCATTAGTTTGAGTATTGCCGTTGCCGTCATTTACCGCCTTTACATACCCTGTTGCATGGGTATACTCGTCTAAGGCAGCGGAAGCTGACATTGCTGCTGTGGAACTTGAACTAATTGATGCGGAACTTGTTGTGCCGCAACCAAGCAGGCCGCCTGCACGGAGTATGCCACCGTTGGCATAAGCGTCCACAATGCCGCCTTTTGCATAACAATCGGTAATAGCCGCAACCGATTCCCCGGCCAGACCTCCTGCCGAAAGGTAAGTGCCGCTTCCTACTGCTTTCACAGCCCCTTTTGCAGTGCATCCGGTTATTGCAGAGGTTGAATAACCAACCAGGCCGCCAACTATAAGAGTACCGCTGCTTGTGGCATCCACAGCCTCGGTCGACTCGCAATTTTCCAGTTTGGCGGAAGAATAACCTGCAAAACCGCCAACCCAGCATTGAGTGGTATTCGGAGCATTTACTGTTATGGGACTGGCACTGCTGCAATTGGTTACAGGAATTGTTGAATAACGGAATTCACCGGCAAAGCCGCCGGCCATTATGGCCTCTGCGCCCGTCATGTTTACGATAATTTCATGTGTGTTGGATTGGCAATTTTTTACGGTGATTACCGGATCACTAACAGAGCCTTTTTTATCAATACAGAAATTTCCGGCAAAACCGCCGACATAAAAACTTCCGGTTTTTGCCGCTTCGATCTTTGCTGC
>WRNF01000163.1 GCA_009776715.1 Treponema sp.
TTTATCAGATAACGCGGCAGCATATAATCCATCCAGGGGCCCATAAACGACGTAACTGCAATAAAAAACATTATCGGCATGGACAGCGGCAGAATTATCTTGCGGAACAGTTGGAATTTCGTTAAACCGTCTATGGAGGCCGCTTCGTCCATTGACTTGGGAATGTTCAGCATATAACCCCGTACCAGCCAAATATTTGCAGGAATGCCGCCTGCGACATAAATAATAATCAGCATGTTAAGGTTGTTGAGCATATTAAAGGTATTGGCGATCATGTACATGGCGGTAAGGCTCATAAAACTGGGGAACATCTGCAAAATCATTACGGTAAGCAGGCCCATTTTTCTGCCCCTGAAACTAAACCTGGCAAAAACAAAAGCGGTCATGGTGTGAATGAGCAGCGAAAAAAGAGTGGTAAGCACTGCAACATACAGGGTGTTAAGGTACCAGGCACCGTAGTTTAATTCGGTAAAAAGCAGTTTAAAGCTGTTAAGCGAAAATTTTTCCGGAATTAAAGTTTGAGAAATGCTTTTTGAATCGTTAAACGAAGAACTAAAGATATACAAGAGCGGAAAAATGATAACCGCTGCAACAAAAATAAGCTCAATATAAATCAGTATGTTTGTAATATTCTTTTTAATCTTGCGGGATTTTAAAGAAACTTGTTTTTCTTTTTTCATTTTAACTCTCCTTAAATGCCCGTGTGCGCAGAAGATTCCATGCGGAAACTGAGGCAATTATTATAAAGATAAAGATACTCAACGCTGATGCGTAATTGTACATCCGCTGATCCAGTGTAAGTTTAAAAATCCATGATATTAAAATATCTGTGGAACCTGCCATCTGATAACTGGGATTTGGCGGGCCGCCGCCGGTAAGAAAATAAATCATGTTAAAGTTATTAAAGTTAAAAGTTACGCTCATTAAAATTTGGGGAGCGGTGGATGCTATGATAAAGGGAAGAGTTATTTTCCTGAACTGCTGGAAAACATTCGCCCCGTCTATCTGTGCGGCCTCGTACTGCTCCTGCGGAACCGTAGTCATTATGCCGGATATAAGGGCCATAAAGTACGGGAAGCCAAGCCAGACATTTACCAGAATAAGGCAAAGACGCGCCCAGAATGTGTCCGACAAAAACGGAATAGGCTCGCTGATTAAATTCATGGAAGCCAGCATCTGGTTAATAACCCCTTCCTTGTTCAGCATTACCCTGAAAATCAGCATGGACACAAGGCCGGGAACGGCCCAGGGCAAAATGTAAATTGCCCTCCAGAAGGAACGGAATTTTACTGCCTTTGCGCGCAGAATAAGCGCCTGAAACAAACCGAAGGCATAGGCGGTAAATGTTGCCAGAAAGGCCCAGGCCACTGTCCAGATAAATATTTTTATAAAAGTGCTGCCCCATATCCGTATGCCGATTATCCTGCCGAAGGTCTCGAACCCTGTCCATTCGACCAGCCTTCGCGGGGGAATGTTGTTGGCGTTGAAATTGGTAAAGGCCACCAGAATGGAAAAGATGATGGGAACCAGGGAAATAAAGAGCACTAAAATAAGGCCGGGGCTGATCATTATGTATTCAAAAGAATTTTTCCAGACATTGCGGAAATACTGGATGCTGGATACATATACCCCTTTCTCTTCAATTTTTTTCCGGGTTTTATACGCATCACGTATATTCCAAATCCAGATTAAGGCAAAAACCAAAAGGGCTATTACCGCAATGATCCCCCCCAGCATGAGCATGATCGAATGATCGTACACTTCCGCTGCACGTTCGCGGGGAATAGTCCCCAGCGTAAAAAGCCCCCAGACTCCTTTTATGAAAAAACCGTAGTTGTGTATGTCGCCTAACTGCTCGGACAAATTGCTGAAGAAAAGCCCTGTTTCAAAACGGCCCTGCGTCTGCATTGTTGTCGCTTTTGCCGCATTGCTCCATGCACTGCTTGTTGTCAATTCAATGGCAATAAAACTTATCTGCAAAAAGAATAGAATAAGCCCTTTAATTTTTTGCCTGTTTGCAAATTGCCCGGATCCCCAAACAATGGCCGAATAAATTGCCGTTAAAAATTTCATATTATCCTCCTTATTCCGCCCATGACCTGGATTTTCCGGCCATAAGCAATGACGTATCGTAGGTTTCCATCGCTTTTTCCTGTGCCGCTTCTATCGAAAGCTGGCCATCCCAAGTAAAGGTAAACAAGGCCGCCATTGCATCCCACATTTGGTTTACCTCTGGAATCACCGGCATGGGATCGGAAAACGGTGCCTGTTCCATTATTCCCTGGAGGTAGACATCGTCTTTCAGCCCTTCAATGGCGCTTATGTCCTTATGCGCCGCAAGTTTGCCGGTCAGTTTAAATTGAACAGTAGCCCCTTCAATGCTTGCCAAAAAATCAACAAAAGCGTAAGCGGCCTTTGCGTTTTTGCTGTAACTGGAAACTGCCGCCACAATATTTCCGCTGAAACAGCGGGGCTGCCTGCCGTTGATAGTGGGAAGTTTGCTTACCCCAAAATTAATCCGGTTGTTTTTTGCTTCGCCAATCAGCCAGGGACCAGAGATGGTAAAAGGGACTTCTCCGCGTTGAAATGCAGCGATGGTAAAATCATCGGTGGCATCAGCGGTTTTCACATTAAAGTATCTTTGCAGGCTGTTATGAAATGCAACGCCGCTCCTGGCGGCTGGGCTGTCAAAACCCGGCTGGCGGAAATCGTCCATGTCCGGCCCGAAAAGCTCCATGCCGAAAGCTGAAAGGAAAAAATAATTGATGTAAGAATTGCTTACCTGCCAACGCAGGGCATATTTGCTTTGTGCAGGGATATTCCAGGCTTGCGAAAAGGCAATTATTTCTTCAAAACTTTGAGGAACCGGCGTTTCTCCCAAAAGGTCGATATTATAGAAGAAAGCTATATTTTCCGTGGAGATGGGAACAGCATAAAGATCTCCGTCAAAAGTACAGGTTTTAACAGAGGAACTGATCAGCAGATCGGAATACTTTTTCTGCATATCCGGCGGAAAAGGAAGGCAAATATCGTCAATAATGGCATTGCCGATATGGTCATGTGGCATAAGGAACACATCCGGGCCAATTCCCGCAGGCCCGTCCAGCGAAACCTTGCCTCTTGTATCCACATTGCCTACCGTCTCATATCTGACATTTACCTCCGGATAATGTTTCTTAAAGGCCGAAAGAACCGCATCTGCCCAGTCCTTATTATCCAGCCACACCAGCAAATTACCGGCAGTGTGCCCTTCATTGGCTAAATCTTCAATGCGCCTGGCTTCAGCCGCATTCCAGGCATTTCGGATGCCAAGAGCGCTCATTCCTGTAATTGCCAAAGCAATGCAGATCAAAGCGCCAGCTCCGGTTAAAACAAAGGTTATGATTTTTTTCATAAAACCCTCCTAAATACCGTTTTAATACAGTATACATTAATTTTTAAATATTTGAAAGAGGAAAATAAAAAAATTGAAATAAAAAATGAATAAAAAACAAAAAACAGCTTGATTTTTAAATTAATTACAGTATATTCTATTTATAAAGAAAAGCTTTTCATAGTTATGGAAGGTAAAAATTTTAGTTTTAAAAAATTTCAATTATTTGGAGGTAAAAAATGAAACGCTTATTAATTTGCGTCTTTCTTCTTTCAATCCTGTTTGCAGCAGCTTGTAAAAATCCTGCAGGCAAGTCAGAAACAAAAGCTACGGTAATTAGCGTTACTATCAACCCAGAGGTAACCAGCATTGAAAAAGGCGCAGAAAAGGAATTTTCTGCTGAAGTGGAAGTTACAGGCAAAGCTGCCAAGACCGTAACCTGGACTGTTAGCGGAACAAGCAATGCGGGTACTGTAATTAACCCGATAGCAGAAAGCAACAAAGCAGTTCTCACCGTTGCTGCCGATGAAAATGCGGCAAATATAACCATAAAAGCAACATCAACCGTGGACAGCACTAAATTCAAAACGCTTACATTAACCGTCACAGAATCAGGCACGCCCCCTGTAATAACCGTTTCTGTATTGCCGGAAACTGCTGCGGTAGATAAAGGCGGGACCCAGGAATTTACCGCCAATGTTACTGTTCCGGAAGGAGGGGATGAGGGCGTAACCTGGACTGTTACCGGAAATTTAAGCCAGGATACTATAATTGACCCGATTGGCGAAACCAACAAAGCAATCCTTAGTGTTGCCATTGATGAAACATCGGAAAGCCTTACGGTAACTGCCGCATCAAAAGAAGACAGCACAGTAACCGGTTCAGCTCTGGTAACGGTACAGTCTTTGGACAATATTTGGCTGGTCGGCATCCCCGACTGGACCTTCCCCACAGGCACTGCAATGACTCAAAGCGGGGATACATTTGTCTGGCAGGGCGATGTTGATACAGACAGTACCTTCAGGTTCAGCCTGACCGACACTACTACCGGCTGGGGCGATATATGGAACGGGAATTGGTTTGCCCCTGCTGCAGACAATACCGAGGTTACGCTTGACAATGCTGAAAATGACATGACCCGTTTTAACACCAACACAGCCGAAGGGGCTGTTTCAGCAACCGATAATGCCTGGAAAATAAGCAATGCCGGTTATTATATATTAACAGTAAAACCTGTAGAAATGAAACTGCGGGTTGAACGGCCGGTAATTGTTGAAACAGTCACTGTTAACGGCATTAATTCTATAAAAATAGGCACCAGCAGCCCAGCGGGCGGCATTACTGCAACCGTTACCGGCATAAACAGTCCTGCCCAGACCGTTACCTGGTCTATTGACGGCGAGCAGGGTACCGATTACGCAGCAGGAACATCAATTAATTCTGCAGGAATTCTTACCGTTGCTGCCGGTGAAACAGCTGCTTCGCTTATTATCAGGGCAACTTCAACAGAGAATACCGAAAAAAGCGGCGCCAAAACTATTGCAGTTACAGACAAAGACACATTGCCTGATGCTGCATCAATAAATTTAAGCGCCCTTGGAATTGCTACATGGACTTACAGCGACGCAACTAATGTAAACAATTATGAACTGCAACTGTATGAGGATACCTCAGTTTCCGGAAATCCTGTATATTCTGCGGTGGGAAGCCCTGTTTCTTCAGGCCTTACGCTGAACTATGATTTCCTTGGCGATATGAGAGGAGCGGGACCGGGAAAATATGCATTTACCGTTACTGCGAAAAGCAATAATACAGCCCTTTACCTTGACTCTTTTGAATCGGTTAAATCAAATATACAAACTGTTACCAGCAGAACNCAGGTTCCCTNTGTTTGGTGGGACAGCGAAAACGGAAAAGCCCTATGGACCAATCCCGATCTGGACGGGGATTATGTGATTCAGATTTATAAAGATAGCGGATCAAAA
>WRNF01000164.1 GCA_009776715.1 Treponema sp.
CAGAATTAATTAAAAATCCGTGTGAATCCGTTTAATCCGTGAAAATCCGTGTGCTATTGTTTATATGCCTTAGCGAGAGGCCAAATGAAGTTACAGGTAAGCCCCCGCTCCGCCATTCCCTACCTTAGTNTTATTTATNGTATATTTTCTTCTNTTCGTTTGGTTCGATAATAAAAATTGAAGGATAATTTAGTAAAATTCTAATGCAAATTGCATTTTTCCGCCATATATAAGGTATGGATAATTTTTTTTCTTTATTTAACTTCAATTTGGTAAAGTTTTTCTTGTGGTTAAAATTTTACTTGAGGGAACTTTTTTTTCCATTTGGATGCGCTCTTTGCGGCAGCAGTTTATGCGGAAAAAATGAGATTTGGCATGGCTTGTGTGATGCATGTTACTTGCAGTTTAAATCGGGAAATGGGCAAACGGAAAAATGCGATTACTGCGGCAAGCCCCTTATTTCAGAACATAAACGATGCCTTCCGTGCAGAAACAGAAACGAACTTTCTTTTGACCGTGCAATGGTACTTTTTCCCTACACCGGAAAATACCGGAAGCTTCTTGCATCGTACAAATTTGAAAAAAACATTGCACTTGGAAATTTTTTTGCAGAAAAGATTTGCGAAGAAATTACATATAATGCAGAGCGGGGCGATGTTTTAATGCCTTCTCTTAATTTTTTAAAAGATACGCAATTAGTGCCGGTTCCTCCGCGACCGGGAAAGATACGGAAAAACGGCTGGGATCAGGTGGAGTATTTAACTAAATTACTTGAACGCGGCAAGAATATTTCTGTTAGCCGCTGCCTTAAACGTCTTCCTTCAAAAAGCCAAAAAGAACTTGACCGGGAAATGCGCCAAAGCAATCTTCGCGGACGCATCATTACAATACGGCAGCCGCCAAAAATCGCTGTTTTGCTTGACGATGTAATTACCACCGGCTCCACCCTTGATGCCTGTGCTGCAGCCTTAAAAGAAAACGGTGCAGAAAAAGTTTATGGTTTATGCCTGTTTTATGATTGACGTAATAAATAAAAACCGCACGCTCTGCCTGTAACTTCACTCCCAAATATCGCTCACACACCAAATTACCGCGCCTGAACTGGTGAAGGAGTTAACTGAGTACATGCGATGCGGTGTAGGCCAGGTAAACTCCCCCATTAAAAAAAATTGAAAGGCCGCAGGCACAAAGTCTATGCTATGAAAGTTTACGAATTTCATAACAAAATCCTGCTTGATTCCATACTTTTTTATTTTTTATGTGTTGGCAAGCCGCATTGTCTGCTAACTGCCAAACCCTCCTTTGTGTCCTTTGTGCGCCTTTGGAGTTTGTGAGAGAAATATTCAGGAAAAGTTACGAAAGAGATGGTTCAAAGCGTTTTATTCCTTGTTCCATCTATCGGAACCGCTTTGTCTGGTATAAGTACCCGGGCCTCCGCTGGTTGCAAAATATCTAAACCGTAAATCTCCCGGGAAAGCAGAGTCTTTCACATCTGTTTGAGTCATAGCGCCTTCAAATGTAACACTGGTAAGATTGCTGCAATTTCTAAAAGCATAAACGCCAATAAATTCAATGTTTTTCCCTATAGTGACACTGGGAAGATTATCGCAATTGTTAAAAGCAGAACCTCCAATACTGGTAACGCTGTTTGGTATTGTTATGCTGATAAGGGCGCTGCATCCGTCAAAAGCAGAATTCCCGATAGCGGAAACTTTATTCCCGACAATGATGCTGGCAAGCCCCCGGCAATTGCTAAAAGCATAATCCCCGATATTTGTAACATTGTCTGGTATAGTAACAGTGGTTAGTCCGACGCATCCGTTAAAAGCATAATCCCCGATATTTGTAACATTGTCAGGTATGGTAACAGTGGTTAGCCCGACGCATCCGTTAAAAGCAGAATCCCCGATATTTGTAACATTGCCGGGCATAATAACACTGGTTAGCTTACTGCAACTTCTAAAAGCTTCATTTTCAATACTGGAAACACTGTTTGGTATATTATACATTGCCGTTGTTTTTCCAATAGGATAACGGATTAAAGATGCAGCCGTTTTATTGTAAAGCACGCCGTCTATTGAGCTATACATTGTGTTGCCGGGGGAGGCATCTATTGCCGCAAGGCTGTTACATCCATTAAAAACTGAATTCCCAATGCTGGTAACGCTGTCCGGTATGATAATGCTGCCAAGATTGCTGCATTCGAAAAAAACCGAATTTCCGATAGCAGAAACATTATTCCCAATATTGGCACTGGCAAGGGCGCTGCACCGGCTGAAAGCAGAATCCCCGATACTGGTAACGCTGTCCGGAATGACAATGCTTCCAAGATTGCTGCACTCGCTGAAAGCAGAATTTCCGATAGCGGAAACATTATTCCCAATGCTGACGCTGGCAAGGGCGCTGCACCGGCTGAAAGCAGAATCCCCGATACTGGTAACGCTGTCAGGTATGACAATGTCGGTAAGTTTGTCGCAATAGTAAAAAGCTGAATCCTTGATTGCAGCAACATTATTCCCCATGTTTATGCTTTGAAGCCCCGCATAATAGTAAAATGCATAACTTCCAATGCTGGTAATACTGTTGGGCATAATTATTGACAGTACTTTATAATTAAAGAAAGGTCTGTCAGCGTCCCAGAAACTGGAAAGAGGCGGTATTTTTGTTCCTGTGCTTTCGGTAAGATCAAGATTGACATATCTGTCTGCAACAGTCAGCATGTCCATAAGATTTTCCCAATGAATTTCCAAATCCAGGTTTGCTTTTAAAAAAACCGGGGTTTCAGCAGTATTGTCATTATGGGCAGCAAGTTCTGTGCCCAAAATATGTATTTCATCGGGGGCAGGGAGAACCTTTATCTTAAAATCCTTTGAAAATTTATCCCTTATGTTAACAGTATTTTCAATACTCGCTCTAACAACAACCGTTCCTGGCGAGCTTGTAAACAGAGTTTCTTTATTAACAATTCTGGCATTGGTGGTTCCTGCATTTTTAATTGACCATATCACGTTAGGTGTCATCAAAAAGGATATTGACGATACTTTAGCTTCCAGTTTTAGGGGTTTCCATGCTGTAGCCTGCCCTGGCGCACCGCTTATATCAGTTGTTCCAAAATAGCATCTGGTGCAAAATACAAACACCGCAACAAAACAGAATAAACCCAATGTTATTTTTTTCATTTTTTTCTCCTCTATATATTTTTCTCTTCTATATATTTTTCTCTTCTATATATTCCAATATTCCTTTATTCCAATATCCCCTTTTCATTCAAGGTAATTACCGTAGTTTCATCGGGAGTAAAAATATAATCTTTTAAATCATAGTTATTGCCAAACCAAACGATTACTTCTGCGTTATACGATTTGTTTATCTTATCAATTTGTATCTTTTTTGATTTACCCGGAGGTATTTTCTCATTTGGAAAGATGTAACCATCAAAAGAAAAACCAGGGTCAAGAAAAGTAATGTCTACACTCTTTATAATCTGGTCATAGTTATTCACTACAGTAAATGATGAATAGCCGTCAGAGGGAGAATCCATAACAATACACCCTGCAAAAACCATTGGGAAAATTGATAAAACGGCAAGAATTGTAAAAAGCACAAAAAAATTCGATTTAAACATATTTTTTTTACTCCTTATTATAAAATATAACATAAAAAACAACAAATTTCAACAAATTTATACGGTATTTCACTTAATAATGACAGAAAAGCCGCTGTGCTACTGAAACATTATCCACAAGATACCAACGGCGCATAATAAATAACTTTGCGTCTTTTACGTCTTTGCAATAAAAAGTTATCAAAAAGATGATTTGCAACGTAGAACGTGTGCTGGCTCATGTCTTGTTTCTGGGTTCCCGAAGGGTTTTCATTATTCCGTTAATAGCGAAATATAGTGGTATTGGATTATAGCAAGAAATGAACTTGTAACACCGTCTTCAACCTATCTTGAAAAAAATTGAAAAGAGCCTCTCACGGAGGCACGGCGAACACAGAGAAAAGAGGATAAAGTTTTTCTTAAAATACAGCTTATTTCAAATGAATCGCTGGTACATTTATGCCATAAGGCAATAACTGCATATTTAAGATATGAAGATTATCCGCAAGCAATAACCATTCTTAATCAAATAACGGAAATTGCCAAAACAATACCTGATTTTGACCGCCTGATTCTTGATTACCTGCTTGGGATTACCCTTAAATATAGCATGCTGCTTGATTCTTACAAAAACAGCATAGACGGGCAGGTTGAAGCAAAAGCAACCACTATTTATCAGGGAAATTACTATCAGGCATGGATTGCCGCCAAAAAAAATGTATCGTTATACAACAAACTCTACGATATGGGCAGAAAAAGCGCGGTTATAACCCAGAAAAAAAAGTTATGGTACTCCCTTATAAAACAAAACGATATGGAATTTACTTTATATTCAGGCAAAAAATAAGGCTTTTGCATATAACTTTACTCCCATTTTTACTCTCACGGAGACACGGAGGCACAAGAGTTTGTAGGAAAACTATTTTTTTAATATTCCTCACACAAAGGCACAAAGGTGCACAAAGGACACAAAGGAAGAAGAGGAGAATTAAGAAGAAAAATGTGGAATTTTAAATGAAAACCCATGTTTTTTTTGTAAATTCAAAGTTCTCTTCAGGCACATTTTTAATTTTTTAAAACTCCGTGCCTGCGAACCGAAGGTTCGATGTTCCTTTGTATGAGACCTTTTCCTACAAACTCCAAAAATTACAAGGCCGCTTAGTTTTTGTTCGGCAGCTGTTCTGTTTATGCTGCCGATAAAAATAATGTAACCAAAGCATAATAATAATGGTTGTATATCTGACTAATAGTTAGCGGAAGGCATAAATGATATAATTTCCGCACTTGTATACCAGGAAGATAAGTCCCATGTTAGATAAAGAATTCAAAAATATAATCAGAAAAATTGCTGATGAAAAGGGGAAATCCATTTTTCTTGAAGCAAATACAATTAGACCGCTTTTATTGGACTACACTAGAAATGAATTCAAAAAAGAAAGTTCTCTTTTAGTAAAAATGATTGATGCAGGCTGTGCAGGTTATATCAACAATGCAGAAAACCTTGAAGAATGTAAACAATTTTTGATAAAACTTCTGGAGGAAGAGGAATGTTTATCTCCTTCAAAATGCTCCGAAATGTTGGATTTAATAATATCTATTTTTGGTTTTTATCGATTTATTAAAAAAGGAGCGGAACAGGGCAATGCTTGGGCGCAAAACAGCCTTGGGGATTGTTATTTTTACGGAAAAGGCGTAACGCAGGATTACAGAAAAGCGGTTGAGTGGTATACCAAG
>WRNF01000165.1 GCA_009776715.1 Treponema sp.
AAGCCTCCCTTCGGTCGGCAAGTGCAAGGAAAATTATTGTACGTCGCCGCTAAAGCGGCTTGTACTACCGTGGAAATCCGTTTAATCCGTGAAAATCCGTGGCTATTGATTATATGCCTTAGCGAGAGGCCAAATGAAGTTATAGACAAGTGAGTTAGGTTAGCGAATAGGCTTGTTCTGCTACCTGATAGCCCTTAGGCCTTTGTTGGTCAGCCGGTATTTTTGCAATTTGCTGTTCGGTTTATCGGGTACAGTCATTTCAATTAAGCCTAAACTAAAAAGAGGTTCGATGTTTCTTTTGAACGAACGAGAATCGCTGTTCATTCCTATTGCAGAAAAGATTTCCCTGCGGGACAGGGCTTTATCTTTAATCGACTGTAACACGGCAAGCTGCGTAACGCTTAATTTAACTTGGTGCTTATCTTGGTGCTTAACTTGGTGCTTATCTTGGTGCTTATCTTGGTGCTTAACTTGGTGCTTATCTTGGTGCTCATCTTGGTGCTCATCTTGGTGTAAAATAATGTTAAATATTGCAGAAAGGGTAAATTCAATAAATACCCCTGAGTCGTTGGCTTTCCTTGCCTCCTCGATTGCGTGGTAATACTGCGGTCTGTTTTTATACAGAATCGATTCCATCGGTATCCATGCAAATATTTCTTTCCATTTGGCAAGCAGCAATGTCTGCCACAAACGCCCTATCCGCCCATTTCCATCTGCAAAGGGATGTATTGTTTCGATTTCATAATGCAGAATTGCGCTTTTAAGCACCGGGTGTATTTCCGACTCTTTGGCCCATGCAAACAAATCCTTAACAAGCTTTTGAACAAACTGCGGACGCGCTCCTATATGTACCACCTTGCCATCATCAAAAACACCCACATCACCGCTGCGGAATCTGCCGGACTCCTTTATAAGGCCATGAGTTATCAGCTTATGAGCATAGAGGAAATCATCAACTGAAAATGGATCCAGCAAGAAAATTTTATCGTAGGCTTCATAGGCGTTTTTCACCTCTTTGATTTCTTCTTGTTTGCCTGCAATTAGCTTGCCTTCTATCACGGCTGTTACTTCATCCAGCGAAAGGGAATTACCCTCTATGGCAAGCGATGAATGGATTGTCCGCACACGGTTTTCCCTGTGCAATTGTCTATTACGCTTAAACCCTGTTCCAAATTCAAGCCTTGTTACTTTCTCTACGATTTTAACCAAATAATCAGCGGCTTTTTCTGTGATGGTATACGGCGGTTTTTTATGCATTAGTTTACCTCACCGTGGTTTCGAGGCATAGTAAAAACGTAACAAAATTGGCGCTTTTTGACAATAGCCCGTATTCTTAATAGCTTTCAATATGATAACATAGAATAAGTAATGAGTGCATTGATTTTACTGGTTGAAGATAACGAACAAATACTGCGGGGCAATGAGCGTATGCTTAAACGCCGGGGCTACTCTGTTGCTACCGCGCTGACTCTGGCAGAAGCGCAAACATGTCTTGAGGAACAAATGCCACAGGCAATAGTTTTGGACATTATGCTGCCGGACGGCAGCGGCCTGGAATTTATGAGCAAACTGCGCCATGTTCCGCACGAAAAATCCAATATTCCCATTCTGCTTTTAACCGGGCTTGCCGCGCCGGAAGATGTGGTTCGCGGCCTTTGCAAAGGCGGCGATGACTACCTTGCCAAGCCTTATGACTTTGACGTATTACTGGCACGGATAGAAGCTCTGCTGCGCCGCTCCAGACAGATCCCAAAAACTTTGACAAAAGGGGCATTGCGGCTTGATATTATTGCAAACCGTGCATTTCTTGACAGTGTTGATATGCTGCTTTCTCCCAAAGAATTTGCCCTGCTGCTTTTAATGGCTCAAAACGAAAGCCGCCTACTTTTAACAGAGTATCTGAGCGAAGCCATTTGGAAGCAGCCCTTAACCACAGACAAAAGTGCGGTCAAGACCGCTGTCAGCCGCCTGCGCAGGAAACTGGGCGGCAAATTCTCCATAGAAAATGACAAGCAGGAAGGCGGGTACATTTTTTCCAGAATGCCAGGCTAATTTTACTTCTATTAGAATAGAATCTAAATGAAATGCAGAATTCGCAAAATTTATGTTTTTTTTTCTTGAAAAAACCAACAACAGTATTTAAATTTTAAAAAATAACAGTTGGGTTAGCTATTAAAAAAACCAAGCTTAAACCAACGAAATGAACAAGGAATTTTACACTATGATAAATATCACCGTTGTAACTAAATTTCAAGAAGATCGGATAATAATAGCCAATCAATTATCTGAATATAACGATTTTCATATTATCAGCGAAGGTGAGGATGGCTACCATGCAGTAATGGCAGCAATGACACATAAACCTGATATTATTATAATGGATTTTTACATGAATGACATAAGCAGCATAGAGCTTGCCCCGATAATTAAACGTTATTCACCGGCAACAGCTCTTATTGTTCTGTGTTCGGAAGAAGATGCAAATACGATAGATATTTTGCTGTGTGCAGGAATATCAGGCTGCATTCTTGTTCAGGAAGGTTATAGTATGCTAGCTTCCTCGGTAAGGAGTGTTTTTTACGGAGGGCTGTTCCTTAGCAAACCACTGCTGAACCATGCCTTAAATTATTTTTCAACATTAAAATTGGAAAAAGAAAAAAATATTCTACATTATGATTTTTCTAAAACAGAACAATTGGTTTTTTTTGGGATTGCGCTTGGACACACTGACAAGGAAATAGCAAAAGATTTAAACATTACTCCAGGTTCTTTGCGCAACTGCATAAGCAGCGCAAAACGTAAAACCGGATTGAAAAACCGCACTCAAATATCATTTTGTGCTATTTTTTCTGATATGATAAGCCTGGTTAAAATTTTGAGCCAATTTTATAATAACAAAAAAGAAAGATGATTTAACGCAGAGGGAACATATCCGTCAATTTTTACACGAACAACTGAAATGAATGGCGTAAATATCCACGAATAACGGACAAGTCATTATCATTCGTTGAAAAAAAGAAGTAAAGGTTTTTAGGCATTGTTTCTGTTTCTGAATTCTCTGGCTACTTCTCTTTTTAAATCGCGTTCGCGTATATCGGCACGTTTGTCGTAGGTTTTTTTGCCTTTGCACAAACCTAGTTCAACTTTAACCCTTCCGTTCTTGAAATAAAATGACAGGGGAATAAGCGTATAACCTTTTTCTTCTACTTTTCGGCGGATGCGTTTAATTTCGTCTTTGTGCAGCAGCAGTTTTTTTTTGCGGCCAGGCTCATGGTTAAAAATTGAAGAAAAAACATTTTCGGCTACCACTAATGAGCGAAGCCAAACCTCGCCGGAAACAACTTCCGCAAAAGCGTCTGGAAAAGAAATTTTTCCGTCCCTGAATGATTTTACCTCGGTTCCTAAAAGCTCGATGCCGCATTCAAAAGTATCGTCAACAGAATAATCATGATATGCTTTTCTGTTAGCTGCTATTTTTTTTATGCCTTCTTTTTTTATGCCTTCCGCCATTTACATATCCGTTTTTTTTCTGGCAATTACCGGACGGAACGAAACAAAAGGCGAGCAATTTTCCGGCGGAAGAAAAGCCCTTGTTTCTATATCGCCCGTGCCTGCCCTGTTCACAAAAGAACCGCCGCGGACAATGCGTTCAGGAGAGCCGACTGCGTTTACTGCCGATGCCGGGGCGTGAATAAAAGGGAGGGGGGAATAATAGTCCTGGCACCATTCCCATACATTAATATCCGGATACATTTTTACGCCGGGGTTTTCCCATTTCAGAACGGATTTAGCGGCATATTCCCATTCATGTTCAAAAGGAAGCCTTATTTCCCATCCGGAAAAAGAATCGGGAAGGCTTTTTTCCAGCCATTTGCAAAATGCCTCTGCTGCGTGCCATGAAACAGTGTTTCTTCCGTCGAATTTCTGGTTAAACGCTTCTGCAATATTGCTGTAATCAGTTAAATATTCTGTGCTAGTAAGCCCAAGTGCTGTAAGGGCATCACGCTGATCGGGCATCCACTGCGGATTTGCATTAATAAAATCTTCATACACCGAAAAAGGAACAACGGTAGCGCAGATAAGGAATGACTCTACCGGCATGCTAAAGGGAAAGGGATTGCCTTGTACCAAAATTCCCGAAGCTATTTCCGTAAACATCAATCCGCCAAGACGTATCTGGCTTGCAGGAAGGGCAGATACGGTCTCTGCCCGCTGGGATGCCAATGTTTCTTCGGCGTTGCGTTCAGCGTTAGCCGTAAGCTGGTTTTGATACCAGGCCGATGCTGTTAATGCGTATTGGTTTTCTTCAATAAGGGTATCGGCAAGCCATAACGCGCTGTTAGGTGTTGTATTTAAAAATTGAATAATTTCCGCGGCGGAGCTGATTAACGCAAGAGGAGAGGGAGGATTGCCAGCACCAGAAGCAAGAAACTGTGCCCTAAGAAGATCCCTAATGGAAGCATTGGTAACGGCAAAGCGGGCAGCAGCGCAAAGCAATGCGTCTGTCTCTGCCCTGGAAACATTGGGTCCTGTTCGGTAAACGCCTTCGGAAAGGCTTAAGGGTATTTGCCATATCTGAGTAGGCTCTCCGCCGAAGGTCCATTGCGCAAAATCCGCAGCGGCTAATGCCAATGCATTCACAGGGGATTTACTTTGTAAATGAACGTTTATAGGAATTTTTTTGGGAAATAAAGCAGATGCAAAAATGCGTCCCTGAACAGAAAGCTCCTGCTGTTCTGAGCTAAAACCTGGCAGGACAAGTTCGAAAACATGCCTTCCCTCCGGAACAAATACGCTGCAAGGCGTGCTTCCCGCATAAACATCATCTATCCGCACAGCAGCCCCGGATGGTTCACTGTTTAACAACGCCATGGCCCCGGGATTTGAGATGCCAGGGTAAAATAATGTAAAAAAAATAATGAGCAAGAGGGCAATTGAATACAGCCCCGCAAGATACACTCCGGGCCGCATTCCAAGTTTCGGCCCTAGATGCACGGTCTCGTCAGTTTCCGGCACTGTAACGGCAAGTTTCTTTTTCTGCATATTTTATTATAAATAACTGAGCGGGTTCTGTCAACAAATCGAATTGTCAAATCCGCTAAATTGAGCAGCAGAGTTATAAACAAGCTCCGCTCTGTTCCAAAGCGAACCATCTTTTTGGTAACTTGTACCGAATATTCATTATAACACGGATTATCACAGATTGCGTACCTATGGTACGACACGGATTTACACGGATTATTTTAAAATTTTAATTCTTAAAAGCCTCCCTTCGGTCGGCAAGTGCAAGGAAAATTATTGTACGTCGCCGCTAAAGCGGCTTGTAC
>WRNF01000166.1 GCA_009776715.1 Treponema sp.
GGGGAATTCCAAGCGATCTGCTGCCGGAGCCAGTGGCTTTCGGAGAAGTTGCCCTTTGGGGCGGCAACACAAACGAAAGGGACAGAATTCNAAACAGGCGTGTAAGGGTATTGCTGGATGGAACAATTTTAACGCCCGCCATTATTGAAGACGCTGAACCGGAAATAGAGCCGGAAGCCGAACCTGAAATTGCCGAAGAAATCATCGAAGAAACAATTCAGGATGAAGCTGTAATTGCCGTAATTGAAGAAACAGCCGAGGAGGAAAGCTCCGGGTTTCGATGGGAATTTTTACTTTTATTGCTCTTAATCCCGTTAATTGCCGCCATCCTTTTCTTTTTGCTGTATCGAAAGAAAAAAACGGCGGGGGCAGCAGCCGCAACGGAAACTGCGCCAATTGCTGCAGCGGCAGCGCTGCCGATTATTGTCCCTGTTGCAGAAAAGGAAATTGACACAGACCTGGACGACGAGATTCGTTTCCGTGCCTATGAATTGTCTCTTCAGCGCAATGGGCAGTATGGGGATGCGGAAGGCGATTGGCATGTTGCCAGAAATGAAGTATGCGCCCGGTATGAAGCAGAGGGCTGCCAGACAAAACTGGAGGAAGACTGGCATTGGCATGCAGTTAAAACTGTCTTGTAATAACCTAAAAAACAGTGTATAAATACATTTATAATGACCCCGAATAAGCAAAAAATTACCGTAGGAATTCTTTTTGGAGGCAAATCCGCGGAACATGATGTTTCGCTTCAGTCTGCCAAAAATGTGTACGAGGCTATTGACCGCAGCAAATACGAGCCGGTGTTAATCGGCATAGACAAAAGCGGAAAATGGCATTTAACCGGCGATGCTTTTTCTTTTGCAAACAACGGAAAACCGGCAGCTTTAATTCCCGAAAGCAAGGGATTGCTCTGCACGCCCGGCGAATCGGCAGGATCGCCGAAAATAAAGCTGGATGTTGTTTTCCCCGTCCTTCACGGGCCATTTGGCGAAGACGGCACTGTTCAGGGGCTTTTAAAACTTGCAGGGATACCCTTTGCTGGATCAGGCGTTTTGGGTTCTGCCGTTGGCATGGACAAAGATGTAATGAAACGATTGTTTCGCGAGGCAGCATTGCCTATCGGTAAATTTATTACAATAAAGCCGCATGAACCGATCCCCTCTTTTGCGGAAATTGCAACTGAACTGGGCAGCCCTGTCTTTGTTAAACCTGCCAACATGGGCTCTTCGGTGGGAATTAACAAGGCAGCAAACCAAGCGGAATTTTCGGCAGCGGTAAACGAGGCTTTTCAATTTGACACTAAAATTTTACTGGAGGAATTTATTCCTGGAAGGGAGATTGAATGTGCCGTACTGGGGAACGAAACGCCGCAGGCATCGGTTCCCGGAGAAGTAATTCCCAGCCATGCATTTTACTCGTATAAAGCTAAATACCTCGATGAAAAAGGAGCAGTCTTGCAGGTTCCGGCACAATTGGACAAGAATAAACAAAAACAGATACAGGACCTTTCCGTAAAGGCGTTTCAGGTTCTGTGCTGCGAAGGGCTTGCCAGGGTTGATTTTTTCTTAAAAGAAAACGGTGAAGTGCTGGTAAATGAAATAAATACTATGCCTGGCTTTACAAAAATCAGCATGTATCCTAAACTTTGGGAAGCCAGCGGCATTGGCTATTCTGAGTTAATAAGCCGAATAATCAAACTGGCCGTAAACAGGCTGGAAAAAGAACAACTCTTAATAACACATCTATAGAATAGGAACCGGTTAATTTTATGACAGATATAGTAGTATGGCTTTCACAATATGTTGATTTTTTCCCTTTGGCCGCATTTATGGGCCTAATGCTGGCCGGCATAAATTTCCCTATCTCTGAAGATATTGTCATTATTACCGGCGCGTTAATATGCAAATCGGAACCGCACCTGTTAATACCAACTTTTATTGGCATATACCTCGGCGTAACCCTAAGTGATTTTGTAAGTTATTGGATTGGAACCTGTATCCGCAAAGGAGCATTAAAATTCCGGTTTTTAACCGGATTGCTTTCGGAAAAAAGGCTTAACAAGATGGCCCATTACCTGAACAAATACGGAATTATAACCTTTATTATATGCCGGTTTATTCCGTTTGGGGTTAGAAATACCTTATTCATGACATCAGGGTTTAGCAAGCTCCGTTTCCGCCGTTTTATGCTGTATGATTTGATTGCCGCAACCATCAGCGTAAGCACCTTGTTTTTTATTGTGTACTTTATTAACATTGAAGATGCAGGCGTTGCCGATTTTCATAAGCCATTGCAGATAATTCAATTGGCCCTTTTTATTTTTCTCCTCTCGGTTATTGCTATTATTCTTTTTAGAATAATCCTCCTGATTATCAACAAACGAAAAAAAGCCGGCAAAAAATTCCATTTTCCCATTACCCGATACGGGCTTCCGCAAGCCTTGGTGTATCCGCTAATAACACTGGCAATAATGGCGGGGCTTTTTATTTTTTTGCCAAAGAACTTATGGCTGATGGCAATTGAAATTGTTCTTTTTTTAATCTTTATCTGGTCGATGATGTTTTTCCGCAACCCTAACCGGAAAATTCCGCTTGATGAAAATACGCTGCTTGCTCCGGCGGACGGCACAGTCACCGATATAACAGAAACTGAGCATCCCGAAATAGGCAGGGCTTTGCGCATTGGCATTTTCCTTAGCATTTTTAATGTGCATATTAACCGGATGCCCTGTTCGGTAAAGGTAGAATCTATTCTGTACCGCAAAGGGAAATTTAAAAACGCAATGTCCAGCGAATCAAGCAGGGTAAACGAATCCAATGAACTTCTGCTGACAAGGCTTGCCGAACCCACGTTTAAAATCTCGGTAAAGCAGATAAGCGGAGCCATTGCCCGCCGCATTGTCTGCAAGGCAAAACCGGAGCAGGAATTACCGCAGGGAATGGCTTTTGGCATGATAAAATTTGGTTCCAGGACAGAATTATACCTGCCGCTGGAAAAAGAAAGTTATAATGTTGTTACAACTATTGGAGAAAAGGTTAACGCGGGTAAAAGCCCGCTTGTGGTTTTAAAAACATGAAAAAAATAAAACTGGACAAAAAAAACAAACTTCCCAAAAAATTAAGGCTAAGAAAAAAAAATAAACTTCCAAAAAAAAGAAAACGCTTAAAATATATTGCTATTCTCCCATCATTAATTACCTTGATGAATGGCATTTGCGGTTTTTTTGCAATAATCCTGGCGAGTAATACTGATCAGGAAAATATATTCGCNCANTTAAATATTTCCATCTTTGCCCTTGCCGGTTATATAATTTTTCTTGGNATGATAGCGGATGCTTTGGACGGCCATGTTGCAAGAATAAGCAAATCGACTTCTGAATTTGGCGCGCAATTAGACAGCCTCTGCGATGCGGTATCTTTTGGCATTGCCCCTGCATTCCTTATGCTAAAACTGGTTGAAGAACAGTTGAAAAACATCCAGGCAGAAGCCCCGCGTTTTGCAATGCTCTACGGAAGAATTATTTACCTTATTGCAATTATCTATGCTGTTTGCGCAATTATCCGCCTTGCCCGTTTTAATGTAGAGGATAAGGATGCATCCCATTCAAAATTTGCCGGGCTTCCCTCGCCTGCTGCAGCCGGAGCTGTTGTAAGCATTATTGTTTTTAAGGAGGACTTTATCTCTTTTCATAATTCATTGGAACATACAATGGAGTATTCTATTGTTTGGGGGCTTCCAATAGTTACATTAATTGTAGGCATCTTAATGATAACAAGAATACCCTATACGCACCTGATGAACCGGTTTTTAAAAGGGAAAAAAAGTTTTTCTGCTTTCTTGCTGGCATTATTGATAATACTTTTTGCAATTTGGAGTTTCCAGTTTGCCATGGTTTTTGGATTTTGCTTATACGTCATTTACGGAATAATCCACTGGATTTACTTAAAAATTTCAAAAATAAAAAAACCGGCACAAGATACTGAAGCGCCTACGGTTAATGAAGAACAGCCCCCGCTCAAATAAGCAGCGAACCAACTCTTTGGTAACTTTTTCCGAATATTCAAAATAACACGGATTAGCACAGATTTCCACAGATTTACACTGATTAATCAGAATTAATTAAAAATCCGTGTGAATCCGTTTAATCCGTGAAAATCCGTGTGCTATTGTTTATATGCTTTAACGAGATGCCAAATGAAGTTACAGGCAAGCAACCATGCAAGTCAGTTTTCTGAACAAGATCAAGATTTCTTTGATTACATTTATTCATCCTCATATTTAGACAGGTTACCGTATTGAAATAAAGTGCCGGATTGTTTTATAATATATAAATCTTAGGTAGATTTTCAAAAACTGAAGTTTTGGGAAATCCTTATATATAGAGGTTTTTTTGAATAATACAATAAAAAGAACAGCGTTTATTGTTTTGCTGATGTTTTCTGTTTCATTGAGCCTGTCTGCACAATATGTGTCCGGGGATGATCTGGAAATAAAAATCGCCATTGCCGGGCCGGGAGATGAACTGTATTTTTGGTGGGGGCATATCGCCTTGGTAATATGCAATACCCGCACCAACGAAAACAATTTTTACGATTACGGTGTTTTTTCATATAAAAACGCTGATTTTTATTATAATTTTGCTTTTGGCAGAATGTATTATACCAGTGTACGGTCTTCAATGGAAAGCAACATAGAAAATTATATAAATAATAACCGGGATATTTCTCTTTATTCGCTGGATCTTTCCCCCCGCGAAAAAGAAATTATTTATTGGGAAGCGGAAAAAAGCATTCTGCCGGAATTTAGGGATTACCAGTATCACTTTTTTTATCATAACTGCACAACACGGCTATTAAACATTATTGATGCTGCGATTGACGGGCAAATAGAGAAATATTTTACCAACCAGAGCGGGCGTTTTACTTTCCGCCAGCATGTACGCCGGCATTCATGGTTTTCGCCTTTTTTTGACTGGATTCTGAATTTCTGGATGGGCCAGGATATTGATGCCGCAATTCCGGTCTGGGGGGAATTATTTTTGCCCTCTGAAGTAGGGCGGCAATTTGTTAATTTTCAATATATTGATTCAGACGGCAATTTGCGCAATATTGTATCGAATGTAGAAACATTGAATCATTCGGTGGGCCGTCCCATTGTTCTGGATGCTCCCCGCACCCAATGGATAATTGAACTTGTATTCAGCCTTATTCTTGCCGCTTTTTTAGGTTTTTTATTTTTTATTCAGGTTAAATTTCCCGCTGCCGGTCAGGTTTTACTGGGAATAACCCACAGTCTTCTAGGGCTGTTTTTTGGAACAGCAAGCC
>WRNF01000167.1 GCA_009776715.1 Treponema sp.
GAACTTTCCAAGCGGACCCTGGATTTAGTAATGAGCTTTGGCGAACAATTTTCTGCATCACTTCTGGCAAAAATACTGACGGCTAACGGCATTGATGCGGCATACCTTGATTCAAGAACTGTAATTAAAGCGGATGATTATTTCGGTTCCGCCCATTTTCTAAAAAAAGAAACTTATAGCAATATTCGCATGTTTTTTGATGAGCTTGAAATTAAAAAAAATCCTTCAGGAAAAATTTTTCCCTTGCAGATTGCCGCAGGTTTTATTGCGTCAACTTTGGAAGGCCAAACGGTTACGCTCGGCCGCGGCGGTTCGGATTTAACCGCTGCTATTTACGGGGCCGCATTGAAAGCTGACATAGTTGAAATATGGACTGATGTTGACGGCATTAACACCGCAAATCCAAAACTGGTAAAAAATGCTTTTACCATTGATGAAATGCTGTATATAGAGGCAATGGAAATTTCTCATTTTGGCGCAAAAGTGCTTTTTCCCCTTACAATAAATCCGTTAATGGAAAAAAATATTCCTATCGTTATACGCAATACTTTTAATATTNACAGAAAGGGAACAAAAATTACGGCAAAAAACGTAAAATCCGATTATCCTATAAGCGGCATTAGTTCTATTAATCATATTGCGCTTATAAGGATTCAAGGTCCGGGAATGATGGGAGTNTTCGGCTTTTCAGCGCGTGTGTTTGGNGCCCTTGCTAAAAAGAAAATAAATGTAATACTTATCACTCAAAGCTCCAGTGAATATTCTATTAGCTTTGCTGTCCTTCCAGATGATGCAAAATCGGCAGTGAATTCCCTTCTTGAAGAATTTACATATGAAATTAAATCAGGCATAATTGATATTCCTATTTCTGAAACTGAACTTTCAATAATTGCTGTAGTTGGATCTAAAATGAAAAGCACTTCCGGAATTTCCGGCAGGTTTTTTCATGCACTTGGCCGAAACGGGATTAACGTAATTGCTGTTGCCCAGGGTTCTTCAGAAATTAACATTTCTGCGGTTATTCCGCGGGCAGACGAAACAAAAGCTTTGAATGCTGTGCATGATGCATTTTTCCGTGCGACAGAACGCACAGTAAATTTATTTTTAACCGGAACCGGACTTATTGGCGGAACCTTGCTGGAACAAATTGCAGGCCACCGAAAAACATTGTCTGAAAAAGATAAAATCAGCATAAACCTGATTGGAGCAGCAAATATTGACACAATGGTTTTTTCACAAGAAGGACTCGATCCGAAAAAAATTAAAAATATACTTGGCAGCAATAACACCAATAATTCATTAGAAAAGAACAAACAAGAAACTGATGGAATGGCTTTTGAACCTCTGAATTTGGATAAATTTATTGAAAAGATGATAGCTTTTAATTTACCCAATTCCTGTTTCTGCGATTGTACTGCCAGTGATTTAATAGCTGCAAATTACGGAAAAATCATCGAATCGATGATTTCTATTGTTACGCCTAATAAAAGGGCAAATTCCGAATCTTATAAATATTATCAACGCCTTACCGGTTTTTCCCGTGAAAGAAGGATTCCATATTTATATGAGACAACAGTATGCGCCGGCCTTCCTGTTATTTCAACCTTGCGCGATCTCTTCCTTTCAGGCGACAAGGTACGCCGTATTGAAGCCGTGGTGTCGGGAACATTAAGTTTTATTTTTAACAATTTTGACGGGAAAAAAACTTTTTCGGCATTGGTTCGCCAGGCTAAAGAAAAAGGCTATACCGAACCGGATCCCCGCGATGACTTGAACGCAATGGATGCCGCCCGAAAAGTGCTAATTCTTGCCCGTGAATGCGGCCTTTCCCTGGAATTTTCAAATGTTGCCATTGAGCCAATTTTGCCGGCGGCTTGTTTTAAAGCTAAGACAGTAGATGACTTTTTTGAAGAACTGGAAAAATCGGATAAGGTTTTTGAAAAACGCCGCGCAGAGGCGGCTGCAAAAGGACTAGCCTTATGTTATGTGGCGGTAGTAGAAGAGGGGAGGGCGCAATTGTCGTTAAGGGCAGAACCGGCAAACAGCCCTTTCCGTTCGCTGGTAGACAGCGACAACATGGTAGTAATAACTACCGACCGTTACTCGAAACTGCCAATGGTTATCAAGGGGCCGGGTGCTGGCGCTCAGGTAACCGCAGGCGGCGTTTTTGCGGATATTTTACGTATTGCAAAAACATTGGTATAAACGAATTCTCAAATAAGCCCCCCACATTTTCGCTGCGAACCAACTCTTTGGTAACTTGTGAGCAGGGGTTAGGGGTCAGGGGTTAGGGGTCAGGGATTGTTGTTCGTTAGATAATCAAGAAAACATCACGATACGCTTACAAACCTAACCCCTAACCCCTAACCCCTGTCCCCTGATCCCTTTTTCATTTAATCCTTCCAGGGGAAGATAAAGTTTCGCAGCGATCTGCTTCCGGTTTTTTCCCTTTCTTCAATGAGGATTTCATCCCAGGGAATTTTTCTGCGTTTTTTTGATCCTGTTGTATCGGGGTTGGCTTCCAGCCAGTCATATTTTAAAATCCGCAGTCGGAGCGCTTCGTCGGAAAAAAGAAGAAGGCAGGCAGGGCCGGGAATAATAAACAGAAAAAATGTTGCCGCTAACCCAATAAGATTGTATAACCAGCAAAAAATTGAAAAAGCAGGATTGTCAAAAAAAATTATTAAACATTGCTTTACCGCCTTCATCGGTTTGGTTTCTTGCCGGCGGGCGCGGAAAGCAAGGAAAAATTGAATTGATATAATTGCTATTATAAAAGTCCAGAAAATAATTCCAAAGAGAAACCAGCCAAGAATTGAACCCATTCCTAAATAAACCGGCATAGACACAAATACAATTATCAGCATAAATGCGCATATTAATCCCAAAATAAATCCGGCAAAGCATCCTTTTTTAAAATTGGCAAAAAAAACCGCAAAGCCAAAAGAGCCGTATTCGGAAATTGATTTTACCGAAAGCGCTGCAGCCGCAAGGTACAGGCAGCACCAGATTATTGCAATGCAGCTTATTGCCAAAACAGGGAACTCCCCCGGAAGTAAACTCCAAAGAAAATTCGGAGGTATAAAAACCCAAACAGTAAAGGGAATTGCCATCCAGACAAGAAATCCAATGTTTAACAATATGATGCGGAACATATTATCCCAAACATCAAAAAAAGTCTTTTTAATGAGGAAACCAATCATTTCTCAATAATATGTAATTATCGTGACATCGTCCATAACTTGTATTGCAAAAAAAAAAAAAAATAAGTATATTATCAATATGAAATACCATATTTTTGTCGGTTCAACACTGGATGATCTGAAAAACGAACGAAAAGAGATTATTCGGATCATTATGGAATTCGGGCATATTCCGGTCATAGCGGATTTTCTTGATGATACTGTAAAAAATTATTCAAAACTGCTTAAAAAGATCATAGAGGAATGTGATTATTTTATTGCTTTAACTGCGCATAAATACAGTGCGTCAGACGGGACGGTTTTGCCTTTAATTACAGAATATTCAATTGCCGAAAGAAAAGGCATTCCTGTTCTTGCTTTAATCATTGACGATAAAGCCCGTTGGAAACAGGTAAAGAAGGAAACAGATGCCGCTCTTGAACGGAAACTAAATGAATTTAAGGCAAAACTAAGGACCGGTTCTTTCCAGACATGGCAAAACACCCTTGATCTCTGCCAAAAAACGCAGTCCCTGCTGGCGGAAGAAAGTATTGTCAATGCGCAGCCGGGCTGGACAAGGACAGACAGAACCATCGACGCAAAAGCGTTCAATGAATTTTCCCGTCTAAGTTTTGAAAACGCATGCCTTCGCCGGCAGATTCCGCTTAATGATGAAGATCCCGGCAAACTTCAGGATGATCAGAAACGGATTCTTAAATTGCTTGCATTAAACAAGGTTTCCTTAAGTTTTTATTACGCATCGGGGGAAAGCTGGGAAAATACCAGGCAGTTCAGAAACATTCGCATTTTCAAACTTCTTGTTCCGGAACTGGCATTGAAAAAAAGCACAAAAGAAATTTCTCTTTTCCTTGGAACAGTCCTTAACCCCGATCTGGAAAAAACAGTCCGCAATGATTATCCCACTCCTTCAAATAGCATAAAAAAAATAATGACGGATTTTGCCGTGTTGAATCTGGTAAGATGCGTTAACTGCAATGACGGAAAAGCCGATGATGAAATCTGGGAAATCACCGAGTACGGAAGAAATCTTTACTCAGTATACCGTATAAGACAACTTGAAAAAACATTGGCAAAAAAGACCGAAAATTAAGTTTTTTTCATATTATTTCACTTTCAGAGGTACAAATATGGATAATATAATTGTCAATAGTTTAGATAAACAGATAGTAAAACCTCGTCCAAGGCCTCTTTGCTTGCAGGGGAGTTTTTTTGCAGATAATATGTCGCTTCACACCCATACTTTGTTCGACGATGGCATGGATGATATTGAAACGATGTGCCAGGCAGCTTATGAAAAAGGGCTTGATGCAATTGGATTCAGTTCCCATGCCCCCATCGAAGGAACAAGGTTTGGAGTAAACTGGCATATGGATAAGAGCCGCCTGGCTGAATATATTAGCGAAATTAAAGCTGCACGCCGCCGCTGGGAAGGGAAAATTGCCGTATTTCTGGGGCTGGAGCTTGATTATATCAAAGGCATTCGCTCTCCGCTGGACAGCGATATACAGAGCCAATGCCTGGATTATATCATCGGTTCAGTGCATTATCTGGCGGCTCATCAAAACCCATTTATAATTGATGGATATGTGCAGGAAGTAGAAAAAGGCATTGAAGAAAATTTTGGCGGCTCAGGAGATGCGATGATGCATGCATACTGGGATGCGGTAACAGAAATGGTCTGCTCCGGCGGCTTTGACATTGTCGGCCATTTGGATTTGCTTAAAAAGCATAATGCCAAAGGCAGATGGTTCAATCCTGAAAGCGAACAGTATTTGCAGCGGGCAGAAGAAACAATTGCCGCCATTGCATCCGCNGGCCTGACTGTAGAAGTAAACACAGGCTGCATTAACCGTAAATTTCTTGAAGAACCATGTCCTTCTCTGCCTTTATTGCGTATTCTGCGCCGTTACAATGTCCCGGTATTACTTAGCGACGATGCCCACAATGCCAAAGACATTGGCGGTAATTACTCTCTTGCCCGTAAAATTCTTCTGGAAGCAGGCTATGAGCCTGTCGGGCTTGTCTCTAACTTCATTTAGCCTCTCGCTAAGGCATATAATCAATAGCCACGGATTTTCACGGATTAGACGGATTCACACGGATTTTAAGAATTAAAATT
>WRNF01000168.1 GCA_009776715.1 Treponema sp.
AGGTTCCCCTCTTGATTTTCACGGTAGTACAAGCCGCTTTAGCGGCGACGTATAATAATTTTCCTTACACTCGCCGACCGAAGGGAGGCTTTTAAGAATTAAAATTTAAAATAATCTGTGTAAATCTGTGGAAATCCGTGCTAATCCGTGTTATATTGAATATTCGGCAAAAGCTACCAAAGGGTTGGTTCACAGCGAAACAGAGCGGGGCTTGTAGTGTTCCGCAGCAGGTAATTGTGCTAGAGCCTCGAATAAGGTATGATTTTCATATGGCAGCCATTGCATTTGCCGGAGGGGGAACCGGCGGACATATTTATCCCGGCCTTGCGATTATTGCAAAAATTTCCGGGCACAGAATAATCTGGATTGGATCAAAAAATAATGCCGACCGTTCGATTGTGGAGGATGCGGGCATTGAATTTTTTGGCATTCCTGCGGGAAAACTTAGGCGGTATTTTTCGCTTAAAACAATACCCGATGCATTTAAGGTTGCCGCGGGTTTTTTCTCGGCTAAGCGAATATTAAAAAAGCAAAAGGTAAGCCTTCTTTTTTCCAAGGGCGGCTTTGTAAGCGTGCCTCCCTGCGCTGCCGCCGCTTCCCTGGGCATTCCGGTCTTCACCCATGAATCTGATTTTAGCCCGGGGCTTGCCACAAAACTTAACCTTAAGTTTGTCCTCAAGACAGGCGGCAGGGTTTTTCTCTCCTATCCCGATACTGCGGAATTTCTGCCGGAAAAAATTAAAGACAGTGTTAGCGTCAGCGGTAACCCCATCCGTCCCGCTTTTCGCAACGCGGATCCGGCAAAAGGCAGGGCGTTTTTAAAGCTGGGGCCAAAGGAGCGTATTCTGCTGGTTTTGGGCGGCAGCCAGGGCGCAAAAGAAATTAACGAACTGATTGGAGCGGCGCTTGATGCTCTTTGCAGTAAATTTACCGTTGTGCATCAATACGGCCCTGAACAGGAATGGAATATGCCAAAAACCGCTAATTATATTCCCGTTCCTTTTATTAGGGAAGAAATGCCTGACCTGCTGGCTGCGGCGGAATTGATTGTCGGGCGCAGCGGCGCTGGCACGGTGTGGGAATGTGCCGCTCTGGGCAAGCCGATGATTCTTATTCCCCTTTGCGGATCAGGCACCAGNGGAGACCAGGTTGAAAATGCNAGGTATTTTGAAAAAGCAGGGGCNGCGGCGGTGTTAGCTGCAAATGACGCAAACGCGCAAATGCTTTGCGAAACGGTCAATGTCCTTGCCGAAGACAGTGAAAAGCGGCAGCGTATGTCGGCAGCGGCGTTATGTGCTAGCAGTGTTGACGGAGCTGAAATAATATCTAATGCTATTAATGAAAAAATAAAACAGATTACGGAGATACATAATGGGCATTGCGGTAATTGACTTTATTCTTTTTATCATTCTGTTAATCTTTACCATTCGCGGGGCTGTGCGCGGTTTTATCAGTTCATTATTGTCATTGGCAGCGATAATTCTTGGAACATTGGCCGGCATCTTTTTTTTCCGCAGGGTTGCTCTTATAATGCGCGGATGGTTTTTAGAGGATGTACGGATAGTGCCAGAAATTATTTCATTTGTGGTAATATTTTTACTGGTATTTGGCGTTGTAAAAATAGTTGAAATAACGTTAAAAAGCATTATTAAAAAAATTCAATTTGGTGGCGCCGATCATTTTTTGGGATTTCTCTTTGGATTGGGAGAAGGAATTATTATTATCTGTTTATTGTTATTTCTTATCAACATTCAAACATTTGTCCAGAAAGAAGGTATTTTAGGAAACAGTTTTTTTGCAAAAATATTTATGCCTTTTTTAACAGGGGATACTTCATTCATTACACCGTTCATGGATGCGAAAGGACATTGAGCAATGTTTGAAAATATAATAGCGCAGCCTGCTGCAATGCAGTTGAAAAATGACATTCTGTCCGGGCATTTGGCCCCTGCAATGCTTTTTTTCGGGCCAGTTGCATCGGGGAAAGGCAGCACGGCAATTGAACTTGCCAGAACGCTTTCCTGCGAAGCTGAAAATACAGGCAAAAACACCGCAGCATGGAACTGCGGNTGCAGCGCATGTATACAGCACCGTTCCCTGACGCACCCGGACCTTGCGATGATTGGCCNCCGGACATTTTCCGCAGAAATTGCCGCTTCCCGTACAGCATTTTTGCAGGATACCTCTTCTCTGGCAGGAAGATCGCTTTTTATCAGGTCAATACGAAAATTGCAGGCGCGTTTTGCCCCTTCCGTCTGGGAATATGAAGCAAAATCAAACCGGATTAATCCTCTCCCCCTCCTGCAGATTATTGAAGAAGAACTTAACGATTTTGAAATGCAAAAAGGCAAAACGCCGGAGAAGCTTAGCGAATCCCTTTTAAAAAATATTATAAAACTTGAAGACGAAGGAATGGGAGAGACCATACCCATTGCGCAGATTCGAATGGCCTCGTACTGGAGCCGCTTGTCTCCAACCGGAAAAAGAAAAACGCTCATTATTGAAAATGCCGATAAAATGAAAGATGAAGCGCGCAATTCCCTGCTTAAACTGCTGGAAGAACCTCCGCAAACCATTTCCATTATTCTTACAACCCGGCGGCGAGAGGTGATACTCCCTACAATTTTGTCCCGCCTTAGGCCATACCGTTTTATTGTCCGCAGCGCAGAAGAGGAAATGGAAATTATCCGCAGGGTTTTTAGAAATTCAGCTTATACATTTCCAGAACAAAAAAACACAGACAACAAAGAATCCACAGCACTTGTTGCAAATTACCTTGAAACATTTTTTCCCCAGCCGCCGGAAAAACTTCTTGCTCTTGCCGCTTTCTTTGTTTCATCGCTGGCCCGTGCATCCGCTGTTTTTGCAAAAAGCAGGGGATTTGCCCTTATTCCGGATTCGCTTAAAGCATTAGGTGAATACTGCACTCCAATTGCTGAATCAGCCGGATTTGATCGTATAACGGATACCGGGCAAATAATTGCCGTTCTGGTTTCACGCAGCAATAATTTTGAAGGCCGCTCTTTTCCGCGCTTTCTTGCAATGTCGCTTGATCTAGTGTCATGGTCTGTACAGCAAAAAATTCCGAACCCTTCATTTATTTCCTGCCGCGATGCCTGGAATTACCATCTTGGCAAAGCGCAGGAAAATTTTTCAATCTGGTATCAAAGGCCGGAACTTATTCTTGAATCGCTCACTTACCGGTTAAAAGAAGAAATGCTTCGTTTATAAAAAACATCTGGAAGGTATTGTCATGAATGGTTTTTACCAGCGCGCATTAAAAAAGATTGACCGGCTTACCATTGACCAATGCAAGGACCTTCTTGCCGCTGCTTCCACAGAAATTTCCATTTTACAGACAATGATGGATTCCCTGCCTTTGGGCATTGTGATCCTTGATAAAAATAATGTTGTTACCAGAACTAATAAATCCGCCCTTCGTCTTTTGCCCTTGAGCCATTGTGAAGGCAGCCCTTTATGGAAGCTGATCCGCGATAAACCTGTTGCTGATTTTTTTGAAAAAATTCTTTGCGAAAAAGAAAAAACCCTTGAATGCGAGATAGATATCGATGCAAGTGGACGATACCAACTGCTGTCAATCAGTATTTATCCTCTTGTTGACAAAAAGAAAATAATTGGATCTTTAATCAGTATTGAAGACATAACTGGAAAAAGAGAAAAAGAAATTCGTATGCGCCGATTGGAAAATCTTGCCAGCCTTACTACTCTTGCTGCCGGGGTTGCACACGAAATTAAAAACCCGCTTGGATCAATATCAATCCACCTTCAGTTAATTCAAAAATCACTTGAATCGAATGTTACACTTGACGGTAAAACAGATGCCTTAATTAATAAATATTTTAACATTCTTAACGAAGAAGTTGATCGCTTGAATCATATTGTTGTAGATTTTCTTTTTGCAGTACGCCCTATGGCGCTTGACCTTCGTGAAGGAAATCTTAACGGAATTATTAATGAGTTGGCAGAATTTATTAAAGCGGAACTGGACAGCGAAAATATCCGTCTGTTACTTGAACTAGAGGAAAATCCTCCTCCGGTACTCATTGATGAGCGTTATATGAAACAAGCCCTCCTTAACCTGATAAAAAACGCCAAGTCTGCAATGCCAAAAGGCGGTGTATTAACTATAGCCGTTATGGGATCCGAAAGCGAAACAAGAATCAGCGTCTGTGATACCGGCATAGGAATTAGCCGGGAAAATTTAAAGAAAATTTTTGAGCCGTATTTTACCACAAAAGACACCGGAACAGGCCTGGGATTAACTCTTGTATATAAAATTATAAAAGAACATCAGGGAGAAATTTCGGTTGAATCAAGGGTGGGCGAAGGAACTAATTTTGAAATAATACTGCCTGTTTACCAAAAGGAAAAACGACTTATAAGTTTTCTTGGAGAAAAATATGAAAAATAAAATTCTTATTATTGATGATGAAAAAAATATCCGTGAAGGGCTTGCCGCTTCGCTGGAAATGGACGGTTACAATGCAGTCTGCGCGGCAAGCGGAGATGAAGGCTGGAAACGTTACGGCAATGGCGACATTGACCTGGTGATAAGCGATCTGCGAATGCCCGGCATGGACGGCGTTGAGCTGATGCGGCGCATTTTGGCGGAAACTCCCGGCTTTCCGGTTATTATTCTTACAGGGCATGGCACTGTGGAAAATGCCGTAAATGCAATGCGCGACGGAGCATGGGATTTCCTTACCAAACCGGTTAACCTGAAAAGGCTTTCTTTGCTGGTTAAGCGCGCATTGGATAACCGCGATCTGGTTCTTCGCAACCTTCAACTGGAAGCCGATCTTGAAAAAAACAGGATTAGCGAAAAAATTATCGGCAAAACCCAGATCATGCAGAAGTTATACGATACAATTAATCAGGTTGCTCCCACTAAAGCTTCAATTTTAATAACCGGGGAATCCGGCGTTGGAAAAGAACTTGTTGCAAGCGCCATTCATGAACTGTCGCCCCGCAGCGGCAAACCGCTGATAAAAGTACATTGCGCTGCCCTTTCCGCAAATCTGCTGGAAAGCGAACTGTTCGGCCATGAAAAAGGCGCCTTCACCGGAGCTGTTTCAAGGAGGCGCGGCCGCTTCGAGCTTGCAAACGAAGGAACCCTTTTTCTTGACGAGATTGGTGAAATAGATCAAAACATTCAGATAAAATTATTGCGCGTATTGCAGGAACGCGAATTTGAACGGGTAGGCGGGGAAGAAACCATCGAAACCGATGTACGCATTGTTACTGCCACAAATAAGGATCTTAAAACAGAAATGGAAAACGGCAATTTTCGCGAGGA
>WRNF01000169.1 GCA_009776715.1 Treponema sp.
ATCTTTGCTAAACTTCATTTATTCCTCCAAAATGTGATTTTGAAGGGTATTTTACTTTATACCGTTACTGGACACCAGAAGTGGTTGTTTTGACGGTTACACAGATTCGGGTAAGCGTATTGATACATGGATCTTTTTGTCATCTTTTCTTGGACGTCCATTACGGTTAATGTGTTCATGGATATATAACAAACATACCATACTTGCCAGGTTAAACTTGACCCGTATTGTAGAGAACGAGCTGGCAAGGGGGAGCGGGCGCGGCGCGGCAAAACATTATGAAATTCCCCGCTGGAATAGACCTTATAATAAAATCAAAAACTAGGCGTACAGAAAAAGCTGCCCGGTACGAATAGCGTGGCAACAACATAATACCCGCTAACCGGGCTTTGATAAGATGAATGCCCTAAACCGGGCAGGGGCTGTGCAAGCGGACTCCACCATCTGGTTTGCCGCGCCGCGCCCGCTCCCTCTTGCCGGTTTTACGGAATAATGGGGACAAGTTTAGCTCAAGCGGCGGGGTATTTTATTTAATATGTCATTGTGGATTTGGATACTCATGCAAATCAGATAAATCCTTAATAATGATAAATACTGGCATTCAGGGGGAGAAGATAACCCAAAATAGTAATACATAATAATTTGAAACAGTGAAAAATGCTATAAAAATATAAACTAATTATTTTCCAAACTCCGTGTCCTTCGTGCCTTTGTGTGAAATATTTTATTAAAATTGGCCTTCTAAAAAAAACTTGACGATACAGCCTGCAATCATGTATATTTAAGTATATAGTAGAAAATTTATCTATTAAAATATAATAACAGGAGTTTATTTTGAAGAAATTTTTTCTTATTGTTTTGATTGCTCTAATAAGTTTTTCATTATATGCCCAAAACAACGGCAAAACGTCAGTTGCAATGCTTAACTATCTGGCAACCCAGGCACGTATCATAAGCAGCTCAAAAGAAAACAGGCTGATCCTTGAAGATATTTACGACAGGCTGCTGAACAACTCAAATCCGGCGGTAATTGACGAAACAACACTTGATTTTTTCCAAATACTGCTTGAAGACATCGAAAATTTCAGAATAATCACCTACCAGCGGGAGCGTTTGCGGTTTCTCTTTGAAAACCAGAGGGCCCAGGCCATTACCAAGGCGCTGCCCAATCCCCTGTACCTGCTTGGCGCAAGGAACATGTCGCCGCTTGCCCTGGTGGCTACCGCCGCGACCATGGCAATAGATTCCGCGTTTAAGTACCAGGGTGCAATGAATGACGCGAAACTGGCATATATGCAGGGGGATTGGGATCTGGACGACAGGGAATCGGCAGTTTTGCATAATCTGCGCTCCCGTTCTTTTGTGTATACGGTAAACATCACCAATCAGTACAGGCTTGACGGAAGCGATACCCTCAATGAAAACAGCATTGATGGTTTTGTCGATATTGCGTTATGGGATCCTTCTCCCCGTAAAAGGCAGGCATTGGAAGCGAACCGGGGCCTTTATTCCAAATACGGGCCTTACTGGCTTGAACTGGCCGAAACCTATTACGATTTGGAAATGTTTAGGGAATGCCTGAACGCGGCGCAGGAATATGAAAAAGTTCATGCCCCGATATTCCGCAAAGACAAGGATTTTGCAAGGCTTATTCCCAAAATAATAGTCGCCGCATACAATGTCCACGGGGACGGCATAATATACAGGAACCTGGCTGCCGGTTATTTGCGGACGCTTGTTGACAATACCTCCGATTCTGACTGGGCGTTACGGTATTTTGCAGCCCAGACCTATATAAGCCTGGCGTCCGGTTTAACCAGGGCAAGAACCCTGCAATCCGCTTATGATTTACTGATCAATAATGTTCGCGTGCTTTCAATAGAACAGGAAAAAGTACTGAACGAGTACCATTCGCCGGTGACCGTTGTCCCGCAAAGCATGCTGAACGCCCTTGAAGAGGCGCAAAAAAAATTAAGCCAGGCTAAAATTGACAAAGAAACCGCAATGAGCAGTAAGAACACCAGGCTTGGCAAGGAACAAAGGGACAAGCTGGAAAATGAGATTAAAGAGGCGGAAAAAAAGGTCAAGGAATGGGAACAGAAGGTTTTGGATTATAAAACTGCCCGCGAAAAGGAACTGCCTCCCTTTAGCCAGGCGTTGTGGGTAAATTACATCCTGCTTACCGGTTTATTTGAGCCCCTGGAAAAAACAGACAAGGATATTGAATATGTGCACGATATTATTGATTTTGCCTTCTGGCCCCTGTATGTTATGGAATCTTTTTGGGAAGAATCCCAAACAGAGGATCTAAGCGCTATTTTTCAGTTCAATAACAGGTCAATAAGCGAATCAAAAGTATTGAATTTTACCAAAGATTTTTTACGGGGGTTTTCGCTTGTTCCCTTTGCCATTGATATTTTTAGCCCGACATATAAATGGGACAGGTTTTTCCTGTTAAGCCCCGATGTCCTTTTTACGGAAATAAATTCCATAGATATTAAAATTCAAAATCAGAGCGGGTCTGTAGTTTTTGAGGCGGAAAATATCCCCTGGGCGGTAAGCGCGAAATCAATCAGAAACGGGCTGGAGGAAATACAGGTATATATTTCCGAGATCAGGTTGTTATTGGGAAATGCCTTAATACTTCAAAAGAAAGAGCCGTATAAAATGGAAATTTTCATTAAAAATATTGATGAAGCTGGATCCTACAACAACCGCCTTCATTTTGAAAAAGCTTTCGGAAAAACAAACTGGGTTTTCAAATATGTTGAATAATACGGCGTGCAAAAAAACAGCCGTTGTCTTTTTTCTGTTTGCAGTCTCTGCCGGTTATTTATTTCCGTCTGATGATGATGTCCATAACAGGCAGCTTTTGCAGGTATTGTTCGGCCGTTCGGTTAATATAAAATCCGATGATGGGAGGCTGTTTTACGGCAGTGATTTTACTGAAGAAAAAAAACAAAAGATCCTTGTTCTGCAAAAAGCCCTGTACTGGTGCATAGATGAATACAATGGCGATAATCCCTATATGCAAGGATACCCCAGGCAATATTTAAATGATTTAAGGCTGTTTGGAGTAGGCGGCGTTCCCGAATATGATAAAATAAATTTTACCGCAAATATGTACCATCAAAGGTATACCCATAGGGGCTGGGACTGGACTTTATATCCAAGAACCGCTCAATACAACTTTCAGGAAATATGGTCTTTACGAAAGAATCTTTTACTGTCTGCCATAGATTCGGTAACTGATATAAGGCCGGAGGAAGCGATTAAACGTGACAGTTTTGGCGCTTTATTGTACTACCTGCATATACTTGAAGACCATGCCGGTGATTCAAAAACGACATATATGGACAGAATTTCCATTTCGCGGCGGCCCGATTACCGCAGTAACAGGTCAGGTGAAAACAGATTTAATCCGACAATAATTACGGAGCTGCTCTACCATTTGCCGCGCCTGTTTAGGGAGCAAACAGGGACAATGGAATTCAGGACTATCGAAAGATACCTTACACGCTGCAATCAGGACAAAGAGTTCCCGGCAGGAAACGTCATTACCGATGGGGAATATGCGAAGCTGCAATCCTTTGCCAAAGAGATGCTGGATAAGTTAATTGAAAATATTCCGGCTCTTATGAAGGGAGAAGGTTTTTTCAGCCGGGTGTTTTACTGACGAAAGGCGAAGGGCGGCGCCTGCACGGGAAGGCTCCCTCACACTATGTACCAAACGGCGAACCAGTGGCATACGGTCCCGATAATTACAAATACATGCCAGACAGCGTGGGTCAGCCTGACGCTCTTCATGCGGTACCAAATTGTTCCGAGGGTGTACGCTGCCCCTCCGGCGATGAGCAGTACGACGCTCTGAACGGGAACGGAACGTGTCAATGGAATCAAACCGGCGACAATTGCCCAGCCCATCATTATATACGCGGCTATTTCAATTTTTTTAAGGGCTTTGAAGCCTAAAATATTAAGGGAAATGCCGAGCAGGGCCAGCAGCCATTCAACGGCGAAGAGACTCCAGCCCCAGGCGCCCCCAAGGCCGATGAGGCAAATGGGGGTGTAGGTTCCGGCAATAAAAATAAATATTATCGAATGATCGAGTTTGCGCAGTATGTATTTGGCGCCTTTGTGCTGCACCGCGTGATAGAGGGTTGAAATAAGGAACATTCCTGTCATGGTTGCGGCAAAGAGGAGGGCTGCGGCAATATCCAGGCTGCCGGCGCGCCGGCCTCCCAAAAGCCCCCTGGTTTTCAGGTTCAGCAGCACCATGCCCGCAACCGCGCCCAGCGTTCCAAGGCCGTGGAGCAGGGAATTGGCTATTTCTTCGCCAATGGAATAAAAGGGAAGCGCCGCTGTTATGCCTGTTCTTTCTGTTGTGACCATATATGTTTAGACCGCATAACCGGCCTGCGGTTGCAGGGGGCCGTTGTTATTTTTTTACGGCAGCGTACACTTCAAAGGTATCGCCAAGGGCGAATTTTTTGCTTGCCGCAAGCAGGATCCTGTACAGCGGGCTTTTTTCGTTTTGGGCGTACTGCCCGAGCAGCGGGAAGCGTTCGGGGTGGTGGCCGCTGCCCGTAATTTTAACAACCCTGAAGCCCGCAAGCGCAAGGGCTTTTTTGCATGCGGCCGGCGACCAGATCGTCCAGTGATCGGCAGGGCTGCGTTCCAGAAATTTATGCGGCGAGCCGCGGCCGGAAACCCCCGTGCAGGACGGCGTAGCGAAGGCAAACACCCCGCCCGGTTTCAGCAATTTGCGGATCTCCGCCAGAGCGGGGACGCAGTCCTGAAAATGCTCAATAACGTACCAGAGGGTAATTACATCGAAGGGCGGGGTAAATGATACCGGTAAACGCGCCCTATCAAGAGCCGCGGAGGGGAAAAAGCCCTGCGCCGCAGGAATGCCGAAGGTCTGTTTGACGTATTCAACGGCCTCTTCCGCCGGGTCAATGCCGAAGGGGGAAAAGCCTTCTTCCCGCGCCGCGGCGAGGAATGGGCCGTATGCGCAGCCTATGTCCAAAAGGAGCGGGGGATCTTTTTTTTGCGGTTTAACGTACCCTTTGATTACTGCAAGCCGCCTCCTTGCCATCGCTGTCAAATTGGGAAAATCTTCAAGGTAAGTTTTGCCGTACTGTTTTTTGTACTGCCCGAAAAAATAATCCTGCGCGTATTCAATGGGAGGAGGGTTAAGCCGGTCCATTCTGATAACCCCGCAGCGCGGGCACATACGGTATGTGCGTTCGGGGAAACGGGCAAGCGCGTTTTCACGGGGCCCGGTTTCACTGGCGGCGCTGCAGGCGGCG
>WRNF01000170.1 GCA_009776715.1 Treponema sp.
GTTTTGTTATGCGCTTTAACGGCTATATCCGCCATTCGGCATGGTCAGATGAACTGTATTCCGCAATTCGGGCGGCGAGCCCGGCACAGCCGTTTATCAATACATTTAATGACGCTGGCAACCCGCCGTTTTACTTTATCCTTCTTAGAATATGGTTTATGATTTTTGGCTGGACGGAAGGGGCTGGAACCATGCTTTCCGTTCTAATAGGAACATTTTCTGTGTTAACTGCATATCTGCTGGTTAAACCGTATTTCGGAAAGAAAACAGCCCTTTTTACTGCTCTGTTTATCGCGTTCAGCGGTTTTTCCATTGGTTATTCACAGGAAATGCGCAGTTATATTCTGCAAACTGCCCTTGTTCCTTTAGTTTCCGCCGCATTATTTGGATTTATAAAAAAGCCTTCGGTTAGAAATTTAATCCTTTATATTCTGCCGTCCATTGCTTTGGCAAATTCGCATTTTTACGGCGTAATTTTTATTATTGCAAATTTTGTTTTTTATATCGCTCTTACAGCGTTCCGGCATCAATGGCAGTGGAAAAATGTATGTTTATTTTTTACAGGCAATGTTATTGTTGCAGGGTCATTTCTTCCTTATTTTATGTATTCAATAATTTTAAGAGGAACAAAATTTAACCGTAATATAAGTTTAGAAATTGGCCATATTCTTGTTTAATTTTAAGAGGAACAAAATTTAACCGTAATATAAGTTTAGAAATTGGCCATATTCTTGTTTTTGTTGTAATAATAGTGCTTACAGCGGCATTTTTTATTTATAAAAATAAAATTGTGCAAAAAATATCTGATATAAAAATTGTGCAAAAAGATCAAATATCATTTATTGCATATTTAATTTTAATTCCAGCATTAACATATATGCTGTCGTTTGTAATTTCTTTTATCCATCCAATGATAGGATTCCGCTTTTTATGGCCGATAAATGTAACATTGTGTTTTGCTTTTGCCGCCGTTTGTATTTATATTATTCACTCTATTAAAAAATGGCGCTGTATTTCACCATTGTTGGTTTACATGACCGTGGTTGGATTGCATGGGACTGTGCCGGATATTCCAAGCGGCGGAATTGAAGGGTACAAAGAAGCCCGCTCATATATTGCAGCAGATGCGGCATCGCATTCTGAAAAAAAACCGGTCATGTTGAACAATGCCCCTGGCAATGCACAGTATTACGGATTCCCCGTATTGCCTTCATATTCCGAAAACAAGGATGCTGATGTGCTGTATATTTATAATGATATTTTTGATATGCACGAGATTGAAATGTATGATGCAGTTAGAGAGGCAGGCATTGATGATTCTGATATAATAAAAATTCTTTTTGACTGTAAATATCCAAGGGGAGACGGAGGAGTTATTTTTAAAAAATATTTACGGTAAGGTTTTGCAGTATTGTAGAAGCAGTTTTTTGAAAAGTATACTTGCAGGCAAGCTGTTCAGGAAGGAAAAAAGGCGGNNTNTTANCGGCGGNTAATAATTCAATCATCTTNTTTTTTAAATCTATTGNATNGCCGGTTTTAAAAAATGTTACCGGAAAATCATTATAAATTTCCTTGAAAACCAGTATATCGGAAATGAGCGCGGGGGTACCCAGTACCATGGCTTCCAGCGGNGGCAATCCAAAACCTTCATAAAGGGAGGGCTGCACCAAAAGNGCTGCTTCTGCAATTATTTCCATTAGTTCTTTTTCACAAACAAATCCGGTAAATTTAACAGTCTCTGCGCCTAAGGCATTAATCTTTTGAAATATTGTATTATCGCTGCTGCGAAAATTTTCCTTGCTTCCGATTAAAATTAATGTATGCGGCAGTCCTTCTTTTTTTGCAAGGTGAAATGCTTCCAGAAGAATAGCAAGCCCCTTATGTTTTTTTATATTGCCGACAAAAACAACGGTTTCTTTTTTTTGCATAAAAGATGCTTTTTTATAAAAATCCAGGAATGGTTGCTGTATCGCCGAATGGGTTACAATTATTTGTTTTTCTTTTCCCAAATGGTGTTCTATCCGCGACTTTGAAAATTCAGACACGGTAAATATTTTTTTCGATTTTTTATAGGCTCTGCGGAAAAACCTCATCCGTATAAAAAGGCCAAAACCTGATGTAAGTTCGGGCATATCAGGAAAAATGATGTCGTGAATTGCAGTAAAAACAGGAATATTAACATTTGGCACGTTAAAAAACGGAGAAAAGTATACGTCTGCCTTGTTAATTTGACGGATAATTTTTTTTTGGAAAAAAAATAATTCTTTAACGGAAAACGGTTTTATATTACATTCAATAACATTGACATTTGTATAAGAGTCATAAGGCTGCAGCAGAACCGGATTTCCCAGCAGAATAAAAAAATGATCTGATTGCAGAAACCAGGGAAGGCAGCCGTTTAAGTAAGCGCCAATACCGCTTGCATTAATCATTCTGCAGTCAATAGCGATGGTCATTGTTCGGCTTTTTCCCAGTTATTTGAATTAAAAATATTGGAATGAACATAATAGTCTTTTTTAGGATCAAGGATAAAAATATTGCTCTTTTTATTTTCAATGCGGTTTGTGCCGGAGATTGCGATATACAAGGGATTAGATTTCATTGCTGTTGAAATTGCATTGCCGGTAAAGGGATTAATTGGATTTTCAATCTGGTTTTTAAATGTTAGATATGGAACATCAGCATTGGACATAAATGAACTGTCTGTTATTAAATTTCCCCTGGCCATAAAATCTTTAACTAATAGTAATGGGTTTAATTGCTCAACATTAAAAGGCAAGTTAATTTTAACCGGAAAATTTGCTCCTGCCCTGTGATCATAAGGGCCTGCGCCGTGGTCTGAAACAAGAATAATGCGGGTGTTATCCCAAACATCCTGTGATTTAAGAAAATCAAACCATTCGCCTAACCGGTTTATTGATGCAGCGTTAACATGGTAAGATGCAAATTTTTTAAATGGGCTGCTGCCGTAATTACTGATTGAAACCGCAGGCCGGTAATCGGGTGCCTGAAGAAATGAATTTTCATGGGTAGTGTTATTTGTCATTATAAGAACAGTATTTTCAGTATCATTCTTAATGCCTGTAAGCTTTGGCAAATAATCAAGCACAGCGTATCCGTCTATGGTTAGTGTAATTTTTTTAGAAAGATCTGCCGAACACCAGTCTCCCTGAAGATACAAACCTCTGCGCAGGGCTAATGGAGAAATTCTGAACAAACCATACCAAAACAAATTTCGTCTTAATATCTGGCTTTTAGATGCAAAAGAAAGATTATGTTCGTTTAACCAGCTTTTTGTATATACAGAATCTGTGATAGTGGCAAAAACATTTGTATAAGAATCAAATATACTTAAATCGCCTTTTTCAGAATAATTTGGATACGGAGGATCGGTAACCGTTACTGTGTAACCAGTCTTCGAAAAAATTCCGGGCATAAGAAGCAGCGCTTCGTTATGTTTATCAACTAATGGGACGGCATTCCGGCGGTTCATTTCCAGGGGAGTATATTCATAACCGCCAAATAAAGGCGGAACGGCAATGCGCGTATGCCCGTTAAACGAAACAGTGTTTGGATAATAAACAAAACCGGAATAACTCTCTAACAATTTCGGATTTTCTTCAAAAATATATGGTATATATGCACTAATAGCCCTGTCAAGATTAATTATAACAGTGTTTCTGCCAGTTTTAGAAAGGTAAAAAAGAGGTTTGGGAATATTAATTGTATCTGTCGAAACAGACTTAAATTTATTGACTTCATTAAATTCACTGTTTATTGTATATAGATCAATTATTGAAAGGCAGAACATTGAAACCGCGCAGATACCAATGATCGTATTAATGATTTTTTCTTTTTTTATTCGGTATAACAAATATACTATAGACGCAATAATTGCAAGAGCAGCTGTATTTATAGCAATTTCGGCTAAAGAATGGTTTACATCCCTTTCAAAAACCATTTCCAGCGATATTAATCCATAAGAGCCGGAAAAAAGAAATGTATTAAGAAGAGCCCAAAATAAAATGACAGGCGCAATAACAGAAAACAATCTTTGGTGTTTTTTAAAAAGCAAATAAATAAGCAATGGCCATAAAAAAAAGAAACCCATACTCTGTAAGAGCGTATTGATAATAAAATAAAAGGGAGTTGTATACTCATCAATAAAACAAAATTCCTGAGGGGAAGAGGCAATTAATCTTGCAGGTAAAAAAAGCCCGCTTAGAATCCAAACGGCTGCTATTGAAAGAATAAACAGAGATAATCTATTCCTGGGAAAGCAATCGGATATCTTGCGGAACAAACTCCCGCTGTTGTACCGCCGGAAAAAATTTATCATCCATGTAAAAAATGTAATAATAATACAGAAAACGGAAACAATTATGCGAAGGGAAATATTTCCTTGATAGAAAAACAGCAAATAAATTGAAATGAAAATCAATAGAGAGGAAAAACCCGCATGGGCAATTATTTGTTTTTTACCGGTTTTTATATTTTTGAAAATATTTCTAAAAAGTGAAAATATATTATTAAATGTCCAGTAAATGACCAAAGCAGAAGGTGAATTATACAAGAGGATAAGAAAAAGTGCTGATATTCCAAAAACTTGAATTTTATCTTTTAAAGGGAACCCCTTTGTATATAAAATGCCGGAAATAACATTTAATGCTGTCATAAGAACGGGCAAGACATTAATTGAAATTCCGCCAATGGAGAGGAGAGAATCCGGTTCGCTCAAATTTTTTATAAAAAGATAAGGTGCGCCTTTAAGGGTTTCAAGGCTCGATATCCATGAATAAGCGGCAATAAAAAACGGAATTTGCAGCAGAAGTCCGAATGCGCTTCTTAGGGCATAAGCAGGATGATAATGATTTTGACGATAAAATGTCTGTAGAATCATAAAACGTTCATCGCCTGAAAAAGAGGCTTTTATACGGTCAATTTTCGGTTTAAGCCGTTTTATTGTATTTCTTTCAATCTCCTGCCATTTTTCTGCGGTATTGTATAAAGGAATGCACAATAGATTCATTACCACGCTGATGGCTAAAATGGATATGCCGATTTCATTGAAAACAAGCCTGGAAAACGTAAAAATAATTTCAAATATTTGGGTTATGGGAAAAATAATTATTGTATAAAGAATGTCAGTCAATTCCTTCTATATATTCAGTTGTGGGTAGCGGTAACCCGCTACCCACCCCAAAAAAAACAGCTTTTGCTGATTTTTTTGGGCTTTTTATTAAATGAGGGGGTTTACACCCCCTCCGCTCGAAAAAAACTCTTGTTTTTTTCGAGC
>WRNF01000171.1 GCA_009776715.1 Treponema sp.
CTTCCCAGTCATAGCCCATCCATTTAATGTCCCGTTTAATGGCTTCGACATAGGAAAAGTCTTCTTTTTCCGGATTGGTGTCGTCAAAGCGCAAATTGCATTTTCCGCCGAAACGCTGCGCCATTAAAAAATCGATGTAAAATGCTTTGCAATGGCCAATGTGCAGCCAGCCGTTTGGTTCAGGCGGGAACCGTGTATGCACATAACTGTAACGTCCGCCCGCCAAATCTTCCTTAATTATTTCGCTGATAAAATCAGAGTATGTTTCATTGGCTGGGCAGTTGTTTTCCGCATCAGGCATATTGTCTCCTTCCTTAAAAATGATGAGAAAAAGAAAAATAGTCAAGCCCAATCAGGCATATCGAACAAGTCAATTGATATAAAACAGGAAAATATTTAAAAACTGCTTTTATTTTATTCCTTTTGGTATTATAATATAAAAGAGGAGTACTAATGAACACAAATACATCAATAAAGAAAAAAATATTTATTTTTTCCGTTATTTTTTTTCTATCCATTCTGATTATAGGCAGCATAGCGTTCATCATTTCAATGCGGCTTTTTATTCAATCGTCAAAAAAAACTGAGATGCTGCAAACAATGGAAATTGAACGTTTAATATTAGACACATCCGTAAGAGGAGAGATTGCCATTGCCCTAAAAATGGCCGATTCTTTCGTAATTCAATCTTATTTTTTAAATCCTCAGGACACAGAACTGGAAGAAATTGCCCTTAAAGAAATTGCCGGGTACCGCCGTGCGTTTAAGAGCAATACCCTCTTTTGGGTTAGCGATATTGACCACAGGTTTTATTCTGATGATTCTTATGTTTATACAATTGATCCTTCCGATCCAGACACATACTGGTACTTAATGACGCTTAACGAAACAGAAAGTTATAATTTTAATATCAATTATAACCCTGATTTAAATGTGACTAATTTATGGATTAACGCTCCTGTTTTTGATTCTTTGCACAGGCCAATTGGGATACTGGGCACGGGCATAGATATATCGGCATTTATCGATACCATTTACCAGAATTATACCGGTCAGGCAAATATAATTTTCTTTAACAATTTAGGCGAAATAACCGGAGCTAAGGATTCAACGCTTGTAGCCGAAAAGAAAACATTAAACGATCATTTTGGCAATACGGGTACAGAGATTATGAACNTTTCCNGNGAGCTNAAAAACGACGATGTGAAAACGTTTGCCGATAGTATAGGTGAAATTGCCCTTAGCAGGGTACCTGTACTNGACTGGTACATAGCGGTAATTATGCCCATTACCATTGATGATTACCTTAATAATNCCATGACAGCGCTCTTTTTTTCAATGATTGCAATTATTGCCATAATTTTTATAGTTTTTTATCTGTTTATTGGAAACATGCTAAAACCATTAAAAATTATGATAAATATGCTGGAGAAAATTTCCAGTAACTGGGATTTAACGCAGCGGCTGGATGTCCGCCAAAAAGACGAATCTGGAACATTGGCGGAATATTTTAACCGCACTTTTGACAGAATGAGCAGTTTGATTAAAGACATAAAAAACAGGGCTTTTGTGCTTTCAGACAACAGCGAGGAATTAAAATTTACCATGATTGAATCATCCGGGGCTGTATATACAATTGAAACCAATATTCATAATATGCGTAAAATGGTTCTTGCACAGGTTGATGAAGTAGGTTCTTCAATTGATTCATTGGGGAACATTATTTCAGGGCTGGATTTGCTGAATAAAAATATTACAATCCAGGCGGATGCTGTGTCTCAATCTTCATCTTCTATTGAAGAAATGCTTGCAAATATTTCCTCGGTAACGCAAACACTGGTTAAAAACACTGCTAATATAAAATCGCTGGCTGAATCTTCTGAAGCAGGCCGCATGGATTTGCAAAAGGTGTCGCAGGACATTCAGGAAATAGCCCGTGAATCGGAAGGGCTGCTGGAGATTAACTCGGTAATGCAGAATATCGCCAGCCAGACCAACCTGCTCTCCATGAATGCCGCCATTGAAGCAGCCCACGCAGGTGAGTCGGGAAAAGGGTTTGCAGTGGTAGCCGATGAAATACGCAAATTGGCGGAAAATTCAGGGAAACAATCCAAAACCATCAGCGCAGTCCTGAAAAAAATTAAAAATTCTATTGACACTATAACTAAATCAACTGTCTATGTGCTGGATCGTTTTGGCGTTATTGAACGGGAAATAAATGTTGTTTCAACCCAGGAGACACAGATACGCAATGCAATGGAAGAGCAGGAAGTCGGCAGCAGGCATATTCTGGATGCGGTAATGCAGTTGAATGACGTTACCAGCGAAGTAAAAAATTCTTCTCTGGAAATGGCAAACATAAGCAGGGAAGCCATGACTCAAAGCGACAAACTAAAACATCTTAGCAGCAATGTTGAAGAAGGAATTGACAGCATGACGGAAAGTTCAGAAAAAATAACCAATGCTGTTACCCGTGTGCAGGAGATAAGCCAGGAAAATTTTGACAATATCAATATACTCAATTCGGAGGTAGGAAAATTTAAAGTAGATTAAGGCATGATTAGCCGGTTTTGTAAAGGGGCAATTTTTTATCTTTTATTTCACTGATAATATGAATTTCGGCATCGTCAGAAGATAGAAATTTATTACGAAAATCAAAGCGGTTAATATATTCCATAAAGCCTTTTTGAGTATAATGCGGCTGCCAAATAATGTAACGCGGGTTTACCGTTTTGTTCAGCCTTCTGATTATTGCATCGGTTTTTTCATTATTGGGAAATTTATGGGCATGGTGCGGCCATTTCATTATATCCGCTTTAATTGTCCAAAGGCCGGCCAGTTGATCATTCAATGTTTTAATTTCCGAATGAATTTGGCTGCTGTTTTTGCTTTTATCCGATTCTGCCTTGAATAATTGCATTGACAATTCCGCTTTTTTTTCCATTATGCTAAAATATTTTTGTTCGTTTGCTTCAGATATATCCATAATTTTTTCCAAACCTAAAGGATCGTCAAAATCGGCAAAAAGCATATAGGAAACATTTTTATGGGTAACCCGGTAAAAGAGGCAGTCGGAATTAACATCGCGCGGGCTATGATATCTGAATATTTCTATAGTTATGTCCCTGTCAAGATTGAATGATGTGTAGTCAAAATCATTAAAAACAGTTGTTTCAAGATTAAGTTTATTTCCGTTTGGCGCAATATCCAGAATTCTGTTAGAGGGCATCTGTGTTCCGTCCCTGAATCCTGTTTTTTCAAAAAGCATAAAAAATGCAGGAACTTTGGATGCATCCAAAGACGGATACGGCGCAATTATCCGGTTGTATAACGCATCGCGCAAAGCTGTTTCAAGAACAGAGGGGCTGACATGATCGGTATGAAAGTGAGAGATAAGCTCATTTATAAAAACGCTCATTTCACTGTTTTTGTTTAACAGGCCGTCTAACCGCAGAAAAACCCGGCTGTTCCTGCTGTAGCGGACTGCGGCTGAATTGGTAAAAACGCTTCTTACTTTTTCACTTTCGTCAACTGTTGTCTGAAAATCAACGGTAAAACGGGAAGCTTCTCTTGTAAGTTTTACAATCCTGTTCCGCCAGACATATTCCTGTATTGCCGAATGGGAAACACTGTGTTTTTCCAGTTCAATTACAAGGTTAATGTTATTTTCAATCAGCCTGTTTTCATAATTGGACATTCCGTCTCTGGAAAAACTTAATCCTTCATTACCGGTTTTTAAACAGACAATTGTTTTATCATTAATTAAAAAGCCTATACACTCAAGGGAATTATAGGGAACAAGCGTAATTTTTCCGCTGGAAAGCAAATCGTAAAATCTGTTTTCCTGAAAACGGCCGTTTGTGAAGGCAACGGTAACGGTTCCAGTAATTGTTTTTAACAAAGGCACATTAACAGCAGAAATTGCTTCTTTGCCGTATTCCAGGCTATACCCTCTTGTTATAGTTCCGTTTTCAATGATTGTATTCGGCATAATAAAAAACGCCTGCGGCAGGGCATGAAGGCCAAAAGCCAATGTTGCAAACAGAAAGAAAAGAAACCTTTTTTTAATTGAATTTTTGAACATTATAAAGGAAATTAAAGGGACTGCCCAATACGTTTAAACTTACTAGACAGCCCATCTTCATAATTTAATCTTTTTTAGGAATAAGTTGAGTAATTAAAGCACAAATCCATCCTATTAAAATAAAATAGGCGCCTGCATTTAAGGTAAGGGTATCAATACCCCTGAAAAACACAATAAGGCCGCTGGCTACACAGACAAGCAGAACCACCCATTCAGCCGCTCCAGGAATGCTTTTTTTCATCATCAGCAACACGCCAAGAATAACTCCGACAATCGCTGAAATAAACAAGACATAAAGAAGAATGCCATCAATAGATGAACCTCCCTGCATCAATGCGCTTGCCAGGTCAAAACCATTCATTTCGCAAGCTACCGGCATAAAAAAGCCAATAATTACCAATAAAAAACCAATCTTTCCAATCATTCTGAAATTTAAATTCATAAATTTCCTCCTAATTATTATTGCCGACATTACAGTCAACTAATTGGGAATTATGCCAGTTAAAATACTGTTTGTCAAGTGAATAATAACCAGTTGAATAATAACCAGTGAATAATAACCAGCAATTCTCTATTTCAAAATTAACCACAAACCACACGATGCCGTACACACCATTACAGCAAAAGCTTGTCTCAAGCTTCATTTGGCCTCTCGTTAAGCTATATATGCAAAAGCCACAGATTTTCACGGATTAAACGGATTCACACGGATTTTATGAATTAAAATTTAAAATAATCCGTGTAAATCTGTGCTAATCCGTGTTATATTGAATATTCGGCTCAAGTTACCAAAGAGTTGGTTCACAGCGAATGCGGCGCGGGGACTGGAACTTAGGGCGTTCCCCCTTCATATGTTCCTGCCTGGCCTTTTTTCAATCCGGTTCCGTAGCCGAATGTAACTGTGCTGTTATATGCCGTTCTCCAGGTAAAAGGAGTCTTGCCAAAGAAGTCCTTATCGGCATCGAACAATACGTCAGCAATGGCGCCGCCGCCTTCAGAACCGGGCAGCCATGCCGCAATAAAGGCATCCATTAAGTCAAGTTGGGCTGTAGTTATAAATATAGGCCGGCCTGAAATCATAACGGCAATAACGGGTTTGCCGGTATTGTAAGCATTATTCAGCAAGCTGATGTCGTCGGCTCTTAGGGTAACATTGTTTAGGTAATCACCTGCATCATCTGCATAATTTTCTCCTTCCCAAAGCACAACGAT
>WRNF01000172.1 GCA_009776715.1 Treponema sp.
GGATTTACAAAATTGCTCATTAAGCATTTTAAGTAAAAAGAGACTTTTCGGAGGGGACTCATTCTTAAAATCCGTGTAAATCCTCTTAATCCGTGAAAATCAAGAGGGGAACCTTCGCCTGAACCACTTGCAGTGGTCAGGCTCGGTTGATGTGCCGTGGTTATTGCATATATGCCTTAGCGAGAGGCAAAATGAAGTTAGAGGTAAGACAAGACAAGTGTAGTGAAACTAACCGAATTTTGCAACAAGCTCATTGGCCTATCCCTCATAGGTATTTTGCAATGATGTTTTTTATGGAATCAAGGTCTGGGGGAATCACTGCCATTGGTTCAAAGGATTGTTTTAGGGATTGAAATTTTTTTGGCACGGAAATTTTTTCGCCGGTTGCCTTGAAGATTAAATCTGGCTCTTTTGCATAATGCCCTGTTGCGAGTATTATTGTATGTACTTGGCCTTTCCAGTTTTGTTCCCTAAGAGTTTGTTCGGCAGCGGCAAATGCGGCGGCGGTACAGGAATCAATAAACAGAGCATATTTTTTCCATACCTTTCGGATTGTTTCAAAAATAAGCTCTTCATTGTAAGGGACCTCATATATCATATTACGCATAACTGCCGGAGCATCATTATAGAAATATGCCAAATGATTAAGGTTGGAAGGCAAATTTACATTAACAGCCAGGGAGTTAATGTTTACAATTGAATTTACCGCTGCAATAAAACCGTGAACCGGCATACAAAATTTCCATGCGTACANGCCTGCAATAAGATTGCTAAAATTTTCGCAGTACACACTGAATGCAAGGCCGCCGGATATAAATTTTTTAATCTTAATAAAAGCNTAAAGAAAATACAGGATTTGAGGCAGCAGCCGTCCTGGATTGACGGCATTAGCGCTTGTAACATGCCTTCCGGCAAATGTCCTGACGGCAAGAAATTTGTAAATAAGCTCCCGGCAGTCTTTGGGGGACCCTTGTGCCTGAATGGGAATAATATTTCCGCCGTTGGAAACAAAACACGAAGGATCTAACCCGTAAACAGGCCCAGAAGGATACACAAGGACAGAAATAATATTGTTTTTTCCGGAAAAAGCATTAGCCATAGAAATGCCGGTATTGCCGTCAACAGCCGCAAGCACAATTGATTGCCCGTTGTTTTTTTGCAGTTCTTCGATTGAACCGGCAAGAAAATTTATTCCATAATCTTTGTAAAAACCTGTCGGGCCGTCATCAAGCCTTAATATAGAAAAATCATCATCAAGGCGTACAAGAGCCGGTTCAAAACTAAAAACGTTTTTTGCAGCAATTGCAGCAGATAAGGGGTTAAGTTCGTTATCAAATAAAATTGGCGCCACCGTTTCCATAAAATCCGTAAAGCTCGTTTCTTCGTCCATGTAAAGAAAGAACTGACGCATGTCTATTGTTTTGCCGGGGATGTATAGGCCTCCATCCTCCGGCAAACAATTAAGAACAGCCTCCTTAAACGAAACCGGCGGACTGTTAGAATTGGCGGAGCAAAAATGCATTACTTATAATCAACCATGGCATCGGCGGTTTTCCGGCTAGANGCAGCGCTTACCGCATCTACTTTGCCTTCCAGCCTTCCCACGCGGACAAGCGTAACGGCGCTGTAGCCCTTGGGAAGGCCAAGATCGGTTTTTAAGCTGCGGTTAATGCCGCTAATTGGNCCGGTATATATTCTGGAACCGTACCCCAGCGCCTGAGCGGCCAGATAAATACTCTGGGTTGCCAGTGCGCAGTCAAGAATTTCNCTGCCGTTTGTCTGGCCGTCGCCTTCGGCAGAGATGACAATTAACACATTGCCTTCNATTGATTGAGGTAAAATTTTTTTTGCCANNTTCATATTCTGCACAACGGTAAAACGCCAGGGCTGACGGTTCCTCGCGCTGGGGGCCCTAATGCCGGCTTGTATTATCGTGTCCAAATCAGCCCTTGGAATTGCGCCGGTTGTAAATTTACTTGCGGCATAATGATTAATTATAGGCCCGGAAAGATTTGATCCTTGTTGGGCCTGCAATGCACATAACGGAGCAAGTACCATAAATACTATTAAACTAATTTTTTTCATATCACCCTCCTAAAGGCGTTTTAAATCAAAGNCTGCCCAAAAACTTTAATTTTTGGAACAAGCTCATCTATTTTCGTTTTAACGAATCCTTAAATAATTGATCCGCATTAATCTTTTCTTCAACACCGAACATTGGAATGACTCCATTGCCGTCAACGCTGCGGAATAATGCTTTTGGAGAATCGGCATAAGCCCAACTGTCTTCGTTGTTAAGCAGATAATCCAGTATTGTAGCTACGGATAAGGCAAAGAAAATAAGTGCGGCATTATTCCGCTTCCCTTGCCCAAGCAAGGCATCCATCCGCCTGGAAACCGGGTTTGGTACTGCGAAATTATACGCAGCCCAGGGATTGTTAATTCCTTCGCAGGGCGCTTTTGCTTCAGAGCCGCCTTTTCGGTTTCCCTGTTCTATGCCGGCAGCTACCAAAGTAAGGTTTTTCCTAAGCGTTTTTATCTCATTGTAAATTACAATAACTTCCTGTTTTTGAAAAGGCGGCGGCCCAAACGATTCAAATTTATAATAGGGCAGAAAATACAACCTTTTTGTCCAGCGCAATTCATTCAAATTCCGTTTTGCAAATACACTAGTCATGGATTCTGCGGAGGTTTCAAGCATTCGGCAATATTCAGAAAGCCTGGGCAGGTATTCTTTAATAAAACTGTCATCAATATACCGGCGCCAGTTTGTAATAATATCTCCAATAAAAGTGTTTACATTAACAAGACTGCCGTCATTTTTTCTTACCGATCCGAAAGACACATAACGCATNGCAACGCANAGGTCTTCAAGAATATGCATTAATACAGCNGCTTGCTGCAGCGGATCGTTAGGGGCAATCAGCTCGTATCCGCGCCTTAACCCATAGACATTAACAAAATACGGATACAGATCGGGGAATGTGCCAAGTTTATTCCATCCCGCCTGAGGAAAAAGCAATTCTAGCGTATTAAGGCTTTGGTTTAAAGCCTTTTTCTCGGCGGCAATTGCGGCCTCTTTTGCTTTTTCTTCCAAAGATTTCAGTGATTCTTCTTCTTCCAATGGTTCAACCAAAGTTGCTTCGCTGTTTATTTCTTCCTGAACTTTTTCCAGATTATTGTTCACAGACTGATCGACATTTAAATCCAATGGCTTTATCTGGTCGCTTTCGGAAACGCCAATAAATGACATAAAACAACGCCTGCGGTTATTAAACAACTGCGAATAGGAAAACCATTGATCTGAAATTAATCTCATTAGAAGAGGATACAAACTAAAGTGAACTTCACGCTTTACGCTGCCAAAATATGCAACGGCAGTGCGGATTAGTTCCTGGTTTTTTTCCTTGTTTTCCATTGGGCTTTCAATATACAATAATTTATACAGCAGCTTGTATGCTTCTTTAATATGTTTATTAATATCAAGTTTTCCTAAAATAAACAATGGTTTATACACAGCCTGAAGAATCTCGGCGAATTCTGTTGCTTTGGCTGCATTTGAATGGGCCTGTATTTTTGCATAATCTGCGTTTATTTTTTCTATATTCCAGTTGCGTATAACGTCAAGAATAGCGAATGCAAAAGGCGAGGTTTTCTTTAACCGTTCACTGCGCGCAGCATTGTTTCGCGGAAGAAGCGACTTGGTAGAATTAACAAGATGTTCAATTTTATTAATATAGACATTAATCCGGCGGTTAATAAAACGTGGGTTTACATAATCAGCCGGATCGCTGAAAAATGAAAAAACAGCAAAAAGCACCTGCATGGAATTTTTTATTTCAAAATCAGGCTGCGCCGCATGGCGGTCCATTTTTATCCGTTCCCTATAAGATGTTTTTAAGGGAATAGAAGGATCGTCATTCGGATCGTTAACGACAGGTTCTGGCGGACTCTCCTTAACGCTGCCGGCTGAGCCTTCATCTGTGCCGGCAAGCTCCACCAAACGCCCCGGCCGTCTTTTCTTGCTGCCGGCTACTGCAAGTTCAACCGTATCACGCCGCGAAGGGCTTGATTTTTGGCTCATAGCTTTTTCATTGATGTCTTTTTCGACGCCAATTTCGCCGCCAAGAATTTTGGCCATTCGTTTAGCTTCCGCTTCGTCAATATCGCCTAACTTATTCCGAACCCGCCCTAATTCACCTGGCTCATACACTGCTTTTGTTGTCTTTCCCATAATTAAACCCGTATATAAAGTTTTTCTCCAATTCCCCAGAGATTCCGCACATGCACTTGCTCTTCTCTGGCATTGACCAACATACCATTATAATAACCGATCGGCGAAAAAAAATCACCTTTAGGTAATAAAATATTAATATTGTATTGGTTAAAAATTTTTGGGGTAAACACTAAGTCTACCATCCCTTCTATGTCCTGAATAACCCAATCAGATTTTGGACCATTGGGCATAGTGATGCGCACCGGCGGCAGCGGGGTAAGCTGCCCGTTTACCCAGAGCGCGTTTTCATTGTTTTTTCGGGTTTCTTTTGCCTGATTTTCCGCAATATGGAAGCCAAAACGCCTTCCGCTTTCATCAAACCCCATCCCGCAGCAAAAAACAGTTTTCATACGATAAGGATAATACCCTTTATAATCACAAAAAACCCCGCTACAGCGGTTCTGGTTTAAGGCGGCATGGGTATCGCCAAGAACAATGTCCCCCCTAACCGCAGCGAGCGCCTTAAACGCATACATGTTACGCTGTTCGGTAAAATTAAGCGAGACGGCGATAGGAGTAAGGTCATGGCTGCTCATATTTAATGCAAAATGGGCGGTTAAAGCAGGCTGCCGTTTAGTTTTTGCTATATTAATGTCAAGTTTTATAGTGTTTGCATTAAGCCAGGGATGAATGCGAAAGAAAAAGCGCGAAGAACGGCATTCCACAAAGGCATTATTTAAATTCCTGGGCAAACGCCATGTGTTTGCTGGGACAAATTTTCGAAAAAGGTAATTTTCGCCATTTTCTTTATTGTATAAAAACACATTTGCCACTTGAAAAATCTTAAAATTGCCAAAAACGGCTGAAAGGAAAAAATGTTCATCCTGAAAATTAAAAGTTTCCCATTCTTTAACCCTTGAATTTTTTAGCCATCGCGGCAGAGGCCAGGAATAGGGCCTGTGTATATCCAGCAGATTTACTTGAGAAAATGCTTTATTCCATGTCCCTGC
>WRNF01000173.1 GCA_009776715.1 Treponema sp.
GTGCGTGAAGAAAATATCATTCTTACTCCGGCCAAAGACGGAGGGGATGGCCTTCATGCAACAATAACCGGGAAAAATTTTGTCGGCGGCTTGCTGCGCATCAACGCCAGGCTGCAAGGCGATGCCTTTTCACAAAGCGAAGAAATTTGCGCCAGCATTCAGGGAATTGAAAGCCCCTTTAATGACGGCGATGAGGTGCTGGTAAGCTGGCTGCCCTCCAATGCAGTAAAGGTGGCAAGGGATTGAAAAGCCGGGTCGGGCCGTTTTCTCCGGCACTCATCCCCTTGTATCTGTTTACTGTTATTTTTATACTGGGACCGTTTATTTTCATTGTTGCAATGAGTTTTATGCGGCGGCAGGGCGCTATGGGCATAGCGCCTGATTTTAATTTGGACAATTACCGGCAAATTTTTGAACCGGTGTATCTGGAAGCATTCATACAATCAATTAAACTTGCACTTATTTGCACCGTTGCAGTTGTCTTTATCGGCTATCCTTTCGGTTATCTGATGGCGCGTCTNCCNGATGCCTGGAAAAACCGCGTNATGCTGCTGCTAATCATTCCGTTCTGGACCAGTGCGCTTATGCGGCTTTACGGATGGATTATTGTATTCAGGGCAAACGGAGTCCTTGACAGTCTGTTGATGAAATTGCGCATAACAAGCGGACCGCTGCGTCTTCTGTATACTTATCCGGCGGTTGTAACAGGCATGATCTACGCCCTCCTTCCGTTTATGATTTATTCGGTATATTCCAGCGCCGAAAAACTGGACCGTTCTTTGGTAGAAGCAGCCCGCATACTTGGCGCCGGGCGTTTCAGGGCCTTCCTTGGCATCAGCCTGCCGCTTACAATGCCCGGCCTGTTTTCTGGCATCATTCTTACCTTTATTCCATCCATGGGACTATACTTTATTGCCGGCATTTTAGGCGGCAATAAAGTTATTCTGGTCGGCAACCTTATCCACGAACAGGTAAGGAATGTCCATAACTGGCCTTTTGCCGCTGCGCTCGCTGTTGCATTAATGATCTTGACGAGCTTGTTTCTGTATCTGTACCGTATAATCACTAAATCGGGCGAAATAGAGGGATTGATATGAGCGGAAAAAACAAGAAGCCCGCACTGTATCCAATATATTTAATTATAATACTTGTAATAATGTACATTCCCATTATTTTAGTGATAGTCTATTCATTCAACCGGAGCCGCCTTTCATCGGTGTGGGGCGGATTTACATTCTCATGGTATACAGAATTATTTAAAGACAGGAGGATGTTTGAAGCGCTGCTGAACAGCCTGATTCTTGCAATTTTATCCAGCTTATTGTCTGCAATACTTGGCACTCTTGGCGCTACAGGCATGGCAAAAATTCGAATGGCATCAAAAACCTCCGTAAAAACCTATGTTATTAATAAAACAAGTTTTCATAAAACAATGGAAAGCCTGTCAATTTTGCCAATCATGGCGCCGGAAATTATTTTGGGAATGGCATTCCTTGCTTTTTTTTCACTGCTTGCAATTCCCTGGGGAATGTTTACCCTTGTTATCGCCCATACCGCTTTTTGCATTCCCTATCCCTACCTGTTGGTCCGTGCAAGGCTTGCCGGCCTCGATAAAAGTTATATTGAAGCGGCAAGAATCATGGGCGCATCGGGCATGCGGGCATTTTACGACATTACCCTTCCGCTGATGTTTCCTGCAATAGTTTCTGGAATTTTAATATCATTTGCAATGAGTTTTGACGATGTGATTGTCAGTTCATTTGTCGCAGGAAACACCAACACGCTACCAATGGTCATTTATTCCCAGCTTAGAACCGGCGTAACCCCCAAAACCAATGCTTTATGCAGCCTGCTCTTTATCCTTACCATTATTTTATGCACTGCGGCAGCATTTCTTGCGCGGCGCAAACAAAAATAAAGTTACATCTCCGGGCAGTCTGTTTGCAAATTTGACATAAGCTTACCGCTTGACTTTGTTATGCAGGAGATGTTTTAATCAAATTTATCATTGATAAATTTTATCTTTCCTGTTAAAATGATAAAAGAGAGAGGGTATGCAGGAAATTTTTCAACCAAAGACTCAAAAAAGAAAGGTCTACATTGACTATAACGCTACAACTCCCATACGGCCGGAAGTAAAAGCCGTTATCGTTGAAGACATGGATATTTTCGGCAATGCTTCCAGCATTCATAGCTCGGGAAGAAATGCTAAAGCACGCATTGAAGAAGCAAGATTGGCAGTAGAGAAACTTCTGGGGGCAGAAAAGCAGACGGTTGTTTTTACATCCGGAGGCTCGGAATCAAACAACATGGTTTTTCAGACCATGTTGCAGCTTGCCTCCAGTGGCGGCGGCAAGGATTCGGGCCGTTGCGAGATAATCACCAGTGCGATAGAGCATCCCTGCGTGTTGAATTCTGCAAAACGGCTGCAAAGCCTGGGGTTGAAGACAATATTTCTGCCGGTAGATGAATACGGCAAGCTAAAGATAAATGCATTGAAAAATGCGTTAAGCGAAAAAACACTGTTTGTTTCGGTAATGACGGCAAACAATGAAATTGGCGTTATTCAGGACATTAATGAAATTGCGGCACTTGCAAAAGAGGCCGGCGCATGGATGCACACAGATGCAGTGCAGGCACTGGGAAAAATGCCTGTCAATGTTGACGGCATGGGAGTGGATTACCTTACAATTTCGGCGCATAAAATTTACGGCCCAAAAGGAATAGGCGCATTGTATGTGCGAAAAGGCGCTCCGTTGTTTCCCCTCATCCAGGGCGGGCATCAAGAGAATGGGCTGCGGGCAGGGACATACAACAATACCGGAATAACCGGTTTTGGCAAAGCGGCTGCAATTGCAGCAGACGAGCTGGAAAAATATAACAGGGAGATAAGCCCTCTTTGCAGACGTTTGCGCGATGGGTTAAAAGCGGCAATTCCCGGAATAAAATTTAACGGCCACCCAAAAGACACGCTTCCCAATACGCTGAATGTTTCATTCCCTGGCGCCGAGGGAGAAGCGATTCTTCTGTGGATGGACATTATGGGAATAGAGGCTTCCACAGGGTCTGCCTGCGCATCGGGAAGCCTTGAGCCTTCGCACGTGCTTATGGCAATTGGTTTGGGGCCGGAACTAGCCCACGGTTCCATTCGTTTTAGCCTGGGCTGGGGAATTAATGACGAAGATATTGATTATATTATTAACACGCTGCCGCCGATTATTGATCGGTTACGCGCAATTGGAGGATACCATGCCTGATTGGATTTATTCTGACGAAGTAAAAGAACATTTTACCAATCCCAGGAATGCACTTTTGGATGCCGAGGATTCTTTCCCGGCAAATGCCAGAGGAAAAACGGGAAACATTAAATGCGGCGATGAAATGCTAATGCTCCTGAAAATTGACAATGATGTTATAAGCGATGTTCGCTGGAAAACTTTCGGATGCGCCAGCGCCATTGCATCTACAAGCATGCTTTCTGAAATGATCAAGGGCATGAGCATAGAAGACGCTTACAAAATTCGGCCCGAGGATCTGGTAGAAAAACTCGGCGGCCTTCCGGCTGTTAAAATCCATTGTTCGGTGCTTGGAGACAAAGCCCTCCGTGCCGCTATTGACGACTATCTTGCAAAAACCGGCAGGCCGGGAATGTTATGCGAGCCGGTTACGGAAATTTGCCATTGCCTGGGAATTACCGACAAGGATATTGAAAACGCATTCCAAAACGGCGCAAAAAACTGGGAGCAGTTGCAGCAGGCAACAAAAATAGGCACTGCCTGCAGCGGCTGCAAAGAAAAAGCCATGGAGCTTCTCCACGGCCTTGATCATATTTACAACGAGTTGAGATGAATATAGAAACAAGCCCCTCCGCAACGAACCAACTCTTTGGTAACCTGTGCCGAATATTCAATTTAACACGGATTAGCACAGATTTCCACGGATTATCACGGATTATTTTTAAATTTTAATTCTTAAAATCCGTGGAAATCCGTAAAATCCGTGAAAATCCGTGGCTATTGATTATATACCTTAGTGAGAGGCCAAATGAAGTTAGAGACAAGCTTTTATTGTGGGGGCGCTTCACTCGATGCTTTTTTCTTTCGCTTTTGACCGAAATATACCCTGGCGCAGGCACAGATAAATTTTACCCAGAATGGCTCAAGGCGGCGGCGAACCTGCGTTAAGTGCTGCATTACCGGTAAATTTTGCGGACATTTTTTTTCGCATAACCCGCATTTAACACAAAGGCTGGGGCTGCTTGACTTTTGTGACGTAAAACCCGTGCTTGACAGCAGTTGTTTTGCGCCTTCAACAAATCCGATAGAGTACGATGCGTTATACGCCGAAAAACATCCCGGAATATTAACATTTTTAGGACAGGGCATACAGTAATTGCAGCCTGTACAGCGAATCTTACATGCCTTGTTTAACACAGCAAGTACCTGTTGGTACGTGTTCAAATCGGCATCGGACAACATCCCTGTTTTGGCATTTTCGGCAAGCAGTAAATTTTCTTCAACTTGAGCAATATCGTTCATGCCGGAAAGCAAGAGCGTAACTTCCTCTTGATTCCATACCCAGTTAAGCGCCCATGCCGCAGGAGACAGATTTGGATTTGCCTTTTTAAAAATTTCTGCCGCTTCTTTGGGCAAACCCTTAACAAGTTTTCCGCCCAATAACGGTTCCATTATTATTACCGGCATTTTTTCCGCAGCCTTTTTCAGGCCGGTTACCCCTGCCTGAAAATTTTCATCAGAATAATTATACTGAATTTGGCAGAATTCCCAATGGTAAGCATCTACTATCTTTAGAAATTCAGTGCAACTGCCATGAAAGGAAAACCCAATCTGCCGTATCTGGCCAGATTTCTTTTTTTCATTTATCCATTGATCGATTCCCCAGCTTNTAAATCTGTTCCATTGATCAATGTCCGTTATCATGTGCANAAGGTAATAATCAATATAATCTGTTTTAAGCCGTTTAAGACTCTGATTAAAATAGCGGTCAAAATCGGGGCTGTTNATCGTAACNAGCGGCAATTTGGTTGCCAAATACACTTTTTCTCTTAACTTGTTTTTATCCAGAACNGTTCCTAAAACCTCTTCGCTTCCCGGGTAAATCCATGCAGTGTCAAAATAATTTACGCCGTTTTCAATTGCCCGTAAAATAATTTCTTCGGTTTTTCGTATGTCAATGCCGGTTATTCCCCTTGG
>WRNF01000174.1 GCA_009776715.1 Treponema sp.
TTTTCAAGAACCGGCAGCAGCGTTCTGTCGGCATAAGACACAAGCCAGCCTTTTTCCTCGTTTTCCAAAAGTTTTAAATACAGGGAAAGTTTTGTTACCTGCACCGCCTGGCTGTCAATGTCTACCCCGTAAATATTGTTAAGAAGTATGCGCTGCTTTTCTTCTATCGTTAGTTTATAGGATTGAAACGCCGCTTCGAAAACCTTCCCGCTTTTAAGCGCAGGCTTAATATTTTTATCCATTGTATAATAATCAAGGTGATAATTCAGCAGGCATTGATACGCGCCGACTAAAAAAGAGCCGGACCCGCAGGCAGGATCGCAAATTTTAATCTTTGAAATTTCATCCGGNGTTTTATTTTTAATTTTTTCACTGATTGTGTTTTGCACAATGTAATCAACAATGTACTGCGGGGTATAGAACACGCCGCCTGCTTTTTTTACTTCCGGCTTTTCTTCGATAATTGCCGTTTTTGCATCGCCTTTTATGCCGCGGAATTTTATTGTCTTGCCAAGAAAACGTTCATATATGCTGCCGAGTATCTCAACAGGCAGCACGGAAAATTCAAAGGGGCATTCCGGATAGTACAAACTATTGATTATTGTTTTTAAAATTTTGTCATCAATGAGTATGCTTTCTTCCCATGCTTCATAAGTAAAAAGTTCTGAATTGTATTTTATGTTCGCTTTGGTAAAAATATGGCTGAGTTTTTGGTATATGCCCGCTGTTTTTGAAACCGTCTGCAAAAGGTCTTCGTCTTCAATGCCCCTGTCTTCGGCAATGCGGATAAAGATGATGCGGTCAATGATTCTTTGCACAATGGTGTTAAGGCCGTAAATTGAAATGCCCGGGTTGTTCCTGGCAATATTTTTTGCCAGAAGCATCCGCCAGTTTTCGATTACGCCCAAAAGCTCGTCGTCAACTTCTGATGTGCCTTTTTTGTTTTTGTTTTCTTCTGCATATTTGTCAAAGCTGCCTTTCAGAATGGCGTTTTTGGAAAAGGTGTTTGCCAAAAAATCAAAGCGCTGTTCATATTGGTCATAAGTGCAGTAAAAAACCCGCGCGGCGCTTGCCTTGTCGTCCTTGCAGGGTTTTATGCGGGTGTCGTAGACTGCGAATTCCGCAAAATTGGTCAAAATTGAAAGGGGCAGTTTTGCGGTGTACGCATAACGCCGCAACTGGTAGGCCGGCTCAGCGGCTTCCTTGATGTTCACCAAAGGCTTTTTTGCCTCGACAAAAAACTTGCGCACGCCGCCTATGCGGAAACTGTAATCCGGCGCTTTCTTTGAGCCGCCTATGCTTACTTTGTCTTCCCGCAGCACCTCGCGGTAGCTTTCTGAAAAACCCTTGTTATTCGCAATGTCCCAGCCAAGCAGGGCAAAAAACTTGTCGATAAAGTCTGTTCGGGTGTTGGCCTCATCGTACCCGCTGCCTTTGTATTGGGCAATATTTGCAGAAAAAAGGGAGGCAAGGGCGGATAACTGCCCTGTTTTTTCGGCTTTCTCTGTGCTCATCGCCTTTATTGTATCATAAAAGGGATTAATTCTGCTATGCTTACAGGAGCTGCTGCAAGCTGCAGGTCGCTATACGCGTATACAACGGTAACTTTTAAAAGTGGGCTTGCCGTGATGTTTTTTTGAGAATAGAATGTTATTGTGAACAATCCCCCTTTCACAATAACAATAAAAATCGCTAATCTTACCGCAGAAATTGCAGAACAAATCGGAAAAATTCAGGGAGCGGGGGAATACAAACGCAGCCTGCATGTGCGGAAAGTAAACCGCTTGCGTTCTATCCAGTCCTCCACCGCAATTGAAGGCAACACGCTTTCTTTGGAACAAATTACTGCGGTAATAAACGGCAAGCGCATACTCGGCAATCCCCGTGAAATAAAGGAAGTCCAGAACGCATACGAGNCCTACGAGCGTATGTTGGAATTCGATCCGTTTAACCTAAAAGACTTCCTTTTTGCGCATAGCTTGCTGACCGGCGGCCTTGTAAAAGAATCAGGCGTATTCCGCAGTGGGAATGCCGGTGTGCTTTCAGGCAGGCAAATCGTACATTTGGGTGCAAGGCCAAGGTTCGTGCCGGGTCTGGTAAAAGAACTGTTCGATTGGGCGAAAAACTCAGATATTCATCCTTTAATTAAAAGTTCTGTTGTGCATTTTGAAATTGAGTTTATACATCCTTTTGCAGACGGGAACGGGCGAATTGGACGGCTTTGGCAAACACTTATGCTTGCCAATTGGCACGAACTTTTCGCATGGATACCAACCGAAACAATAATCTGCCAAAATCAGGCGGATTATTATAGCGTCCTTGGCAATGCTGAAAAAACAGCGGATTCAACTGAATTTATTGAGTTCATGCTGGAAGCAATTTTTACAGCACTTTCCGAATTGCCCGTCAATAAAATTACCGATATATTTCCCGATAAAATTACCGATATATTGTCAAAAACCGAGAAAGAGTTCTTGCGAAGCATTATCGGGTTTCTTGAAAACAACGGTGAAATTGACAATTATCGTGCGCAGGCGCTGACTAACAAATCAGCAGAGAGCGTTAAAAAATACTTTGCCGCTCTGATAAAAGCAGGAATATTGACAGCAAGCGGCACAAACAAAGGGCGGAAATATAAGCTGGTCTCCGTATTTTAGCTTCATGGCATTAACAGAAAAAGCCATGACCATTCAAACAAGGGTTTCTCTCTATTGAATTATTGGAAAAATTTCTTTAAAATATAGTAAAACATGAAAATTCTCTGTATTTCCGATCAGATTGATCCTGTGGTTTATTCAAGTGCAATAAAAACACGCTTTGCTGATGTGGATATTATCCTGAGCGCGGGGGATCTTCCCATGGATTACCTTGATTTTATTGTTTCAAGCCTGAATAAACCGCTGTTATTTGTTTTCGGAAACCATCATATTGATAAAATGGAAAACAACGGCTTTCAGGGTTACGGCTGTATTCATGCCGGTTCAAAAGTTATTAAAGAGGAGGGGCTTATTGTTGCGGGGCTTGGCGGCTCCATGCGGTATAACCGGGGAGCTAATCAATTTACGGAATTCCAAATGCGCTGGGAAATTTTTAAACTTATTCCCAGGCTGCTCTGGAATAAAATTTTTAGCGGACGGGCATTGGACATTCTCCTTACCCATGCGCCTCCCTGGGGCATACATGACAAAAAGGATAAATGCCACTGGGGGTTTAAGGCTTTTTTATGGTTTATTAAACGATTTAAACCTAAATATCTTATACACGGCCATATTCATCTGTATGATTTATCGGATCGCCGTATAACCCGCTGGATGCACACACAAGTGATAAATGCATACAGCCATTATGTGATTAATACAGCATTGGATGAATAATAATTGATGAATAATAATTATGGAAAATAAATTATGGAAAATAACGAAATAAAATTTGCAGCCGTTTCTGATTTTAACAGGGCAAGGGGAAGAGCTGCGCTTTCGGCCATTCAGCACCTGATGAATTCCGATAAAAATAAACTGCTCTCGTTTCATGATGTAAAAGACATCTTAAAACCAAAAAACCAGGTCTACAAGGGCCTGCAAGCTGTGCCAATCCAATTGATAATAGGCAGCGAAGGCCGGTATCAGGATTTTAACCGCTATTTTTTGCCAAAATCTGACCATTTGCGAAGCCGCTGGCAGCGGGTAGATGAAGCCCATTTGCAGGATATTGCTCTTCCTGCAATTCAGCTCTATGAAATTGGCGGGGTGTATTTTGTCCGCGACGGCAATCACCGCGTGTCTGTGGCAAAGATGAAAAAAGTAGAATTTATTGATGCCGAGGTTATCAGCCTTTCATCGGAAGTTAATATTACTCCGGGAATGACCCCTGATCAGCTTAGGGCAGCGCTTATCCGTTACGAGAAAAAAATTTTTTATGAAAAAACAAATTTCAAAGAACTAACCGGCGACACATCGCTTGATTTTAGCACAACAGGCCGCTATGATGTTATTTACAATCATATTCTTGTGCATAAATATTTTTTGAATGAATCTATCAAAGAAGAAATTCTTTTTTCCGATGCATTGGTTTCATGGTATACTAATGTTTACAAACCTGCGATAGTTATAATCAAAGAGCAATGGTTATTGGCGCATTTTCCCAGCAGGACACAGGGAGATTTGTATGTCTGGATTGTAAAACATTGGGATTTTCTTAAAAAAAAATACAGCGAATATCCCCTTGCCGAGGCCGCGGATGATTTTTCACGGAAATACGGCCAAAGCAAAGGCAAGTTTTTAAGGTTTCTTGCGCTGCTGGCAGGTAAAATATTTAAAAAGAGAATTAGCAAAAAAACCAAGGAGCATCCCTGATGGCAATTTTATCAATACAGTCCCACGTTGTGTTTGGTTATGCGGGCAATTCTGCCGCTGTTTTTCCAATGCAGCGTCTTGGGCATGAGGTATGGGCTGTTAATACGGTGGATTTTTCCAACCATACAGGCTACGGCGAATGGACAGGAAAGGTTCATGAAGCTGAACTTGTCCGCGATCTGCTTTGCGGCCTGGAAAAAAGAAGCATCCTTGAGAATTGCGAAGCGGTGTTATCGGGCTATCTGGGAGATGCTTCTATCGGGCGGGCTGTTATCGAAGCGGCAGGGCATGTCCGTTCTGCATCGCCTAATGCGCTGTATTGCTGCGATCCTGTGATGGGCGATGCAGGCAGGGGTTTTTATGTTAAATCTGACATTCCGGAAATGTTTAAAAACGAACTTATCCCACTTGCTGACATTATAACTCCCAATCAATTTGAACTTGAAGCGCTTACAGGCATTGAAGTAAATTCCCTTACCGATGCCCGCCGCGCCATTGACGCGCTCCATGCTAAGGGGCCAAAAATTGTCATGGTTACCAGTTTTCTTGGCAATGATGACAATGGAAAAATCAATATGCTTGCTTCCGGCAGCGGCGGCATTTTTTCAATAAGCACTCCGAAACTGCCTGTCGGCACTGACATGGCAGGTTCGGGCGATATTACCGCCGCAGTTTTTTTATGCCGGTATTTGGAAACCCGCGATATTGAAAAAGCGCTTGAACTTTGCACAGCGTCAATTTTCGGCCTTATTGATGCAAGCTGGCGTTTTTACAGGGAATTTGGCAGTAAAAACAATGTTATGGAACTGCGCATCATTCAAGCTCAGAACGAATTCAATTCTCCGTCTTGTT
>WRNF01000175.1 GCA_009776715.1 Treponema sp.
TATTTCATACTCTTCCTGCGTTACCAGATTTTTACTCATGTAAAAGCCTGTATTAAACCCTACTTTATGCACCGGAGCCGCATCGCCGCTGGTTCCTGTTCCCATCATAAAGCTGCCTTTTCGCACCCAAACCATATCGGCAACAACAGGAACCCATCTCGCATAAATGGTAAGGATTTCATTGNCNCCGTCATGGATAAGGGACAATTCATCATCCAGNATTTCCTGCGTTACAACCCTGTCGAAGTCCCAGGCTTCCAAATCTTTAAGATCCAGCAGTTCATCCAGTTCCAGCTTCTGGGAAATTTTGTNCAAAAAAGCCGCTTCGTTATTGCCTGTGTAATAATACCAGCCATAGAAAGACCATCCGGAAACGGCCGGCGGCGGCGGCTCTGCAATTCTGCCTCCGGGGGATAGTTCCTGTTCCGGCGGATTAATTCCATGCCCGCCGGGCGGGGGTTCGGGCAGCAAGGCATCAGGGTGAATTTTTAAATTAAACTGGACAAGGTAATTTGCATTGAGCCACTTTGCGTACAGGGTTATTCCTTCTCTTTCAACGGGAGAGCTAAAATCCCATTCTGCGGAAAATTCAGCATCTTCATACCAGCCAATGAAACCCATCCCCGAACGTTTCATGGCGGAAGGTTTGTTTATTTGATTGCCGTGGGCAATTTTTTGACTGGCCGGCGCCGGATAACCGCCGTTTGCAACAAAATTTACTGTATAAAAATTAGTTACCCAATACGCATAGAGCGTAATATTTTCCATGTCATTTGGGACAGGATCGGAAAAATCCCATTTGTTTTTAAAAGCCGTATCTAAATACCAGCCGCCAAAACCATAGCCCGGCCTGCTCATTACCAAAGGCTCCACAATTCTGGTATTTTCAAGCAAATCCTGATTCCTGGGAACCGGGTCTCCCCCATTTGCCTCGAATGTTACCAGGCAATGCGGCGGAGTGGCCCACTTTGCATATAAGGTTAAATCATCGTTCACTGCATCTCTGGAAAAAACCCATTCATTGGCAAAACCGGAATCCCTGTACCATCCGCCAAAGCCCATCCAAATATCTGAGCCGGGCGCAATTGCCTGCCTCATGGGCGAAGGCTCGGTTGCTTTGCCTCCCTGGATTATACGTTGCTCCGCAGGCGCCGGATTTCCGCCGTTTGCATTAAATGTTACGGTAAAAACCGGAATTACAGGAGCTGCTTCCCACCTGGCGTTTAAGGCCATATTGCCAGTAACCGTATCTGCAGCAAAATTCCACTCTTTTGTATACCCGGCATCTGAATACCAGCCGCCGAATCGCATGTCATTGTTACTCATGGAACCGGGCCAGGTAACCAAAGCATTATGTGCAACACGCTGGGAATCCGGAGGCGGCAATCCTCCGTTCGCGTTAAATGTTACGGTGTAGTAGTTTGTGTCCCACTTGGCATACAGCGGACGGCTGTCCGAAACGGGAGCGGCAAAGTTAAACCGGTATTTAAATTCCGTGTCCATGAACCAGCCGCCAAAACCAAAGCCGTCCCGGTTCATCGCCGGGGGTTCAATGGCATTTCCGCCCTGAACTATCCGCTGCGGATCCACAGACAGGGAAATGTCGTTTGTCTCAAATGTAACAGTGTAGTAAGGAAGGGTAAGAGTAGCCAGCGGTAACCATCTGGCATACAGTGTTAAAGATTCTGTCACTGTGCGGGTGGCAAAATCCCACCGGAAAACACAAGCATTATCTGTATACCAGCCGTCAAAGCTATAGTCATCGAGGGTATCCGGGGGAGTAATAAGGTACTCCCCGGCCTCGGCGATCATGGAAAAAGGCGGAGGCTCCACCTTGGAGCCTGATATTAAATTTACTTCCATAACCGAGGGTACCCCCAAAATGACAAATTTTACAAAAATATCATCGATCTGTACCCACTTGGCATACAGTTTTAAGGGACCCTTCACTGTGTCTGCGGCAAAATTCCACTCATTTACAAAGCCCGGTTCTGTAAACCAGCCTCCAAAGCCGCTGCCTGCCCTGGCCATTGCCTGCACTTTGGAAATTTTTCCATCCTGGGCAACATACTGCTCTCCCGGGGCAGGGAACCCCCCATTGGCATCAAATTCTACTTTATAAAAAAGGTTTGAAACAACAGTGGTTTTTTCCTCAGGCTTTTTATTCCACCATTTTTCCATAATCGGGTTATTGCAAGCTGCAAAATAAATGCTTAACAGCATTACTATTCCAAAAATTAAAGTTTTATTTTTCATTTTATATCTCCTTAAAAAACGCCGTCCGCACTGTGTGGACAGACGCTAATTGGCATCAATTTCTATAATAATTAATTCGACTCGGCGGTTTCTGTTTCTGCTGTCATACTCGCTGCTGGCAATCCTTGTGCCGCCAAAAGAAATGACAATCATTTGCTCGTCGCTTACGCCTCTTGCCCTAAGCTGTTCCGCCACTGCATGTGCCCGCACAGAGCTAATAACCATAAGCTCGTCTGCTTCATTAGGATCGCTTGTAACTGGATTGGCATGGCCTTCTATTCTGACGCATAAATTTGGGTTATCTTTCAGTTCCTGTGCCGTTTGATTCAGAACAAGTTCATTAAGCCCTGCTGCATCATGGTCAATGCCGACATTGTATCTGCCAATATCTGGCCCAAACAGGATGTATTCAACCGATGTAATCAACATCCATTTGATAACTTCCTGGGAAGGAATTTTCCTTATTATCTCTACAAATTCAGTTCTGCCCGGAAGTGTTTGATATTTGGTCTTTTGCGGTAACGGGAATTTATACCCAGCCGTTAATCCAACTCCCCAGATGTGCGGATAGCCGCCGCGGACTAAAGGTTCAAGATGCCACCGTGGGGTTAAAGGTATGGTTATTCCCAAGGCGGCATCGCCCAGCAATGAGCCGCGGGTTCTGGTAACATCGCTGAAGGGGTTGTCATCATCCTCGCTGCCCCTGTACGAGGCCAGTAGCCCCAAACCTGCCTGAAGAAAAATATTGGTTTTTTTCTCTGGATTTTTGCCAAGCCGTAAAAAATTCCAGCGCAGATAAACCTGTCCCTCAAAAGTAAGAATCTTATCGGTGCTGAAATTTACGCCCGCTTTAGTTCCGACCATTAGCGGATCGGAAAGCCATAACTTTGGATCAATAATTAATTGATACGATGTTCCATCTACAAGGATGCTGCTCATTCCCAACCCCGCATCCAGAGACCAATAATCTGTTGCGGGAAATTCTGTTTGAGCAAGCAATGCCCTTGTAAAGCCAAGGAATAACAGAAGCATTAAAACTATGCTTAATTTGCATAAATTCCCTTTTTTGTTCCTCATTTACTTTCCTCTCTTTGATATTTATTATTAATAAGCAACTGAACAGTTTTAAAATATTTATAGAATGCTGTCTTATTGCCTTTTTGATAATTATTAATTTACATACGTAAATATGTCAATACCCTGGAAAAAAATTTTCTTTTTTTATCCGCAAGAAAATGTAAAAAGCAGGGCTTCATTAGAAAATGCATTAAGTTTTTCGCACTTTTATTACATTTCAGAGAAAACTTCTTTTTTTTTCAACTTTTCTCCCATTTCAGAGAAAACTTTTAGACAAATTGTTTTATTCGGAAATCTGGTTTAATACCACGCTGCTTGCAGCGGCTCAAAGTAAGCAACGCATGGAAGTAAATAGGTATTAAAACAGATATTATAATAAATTTCCTCTCGAACGAGGCTCCTGTCAAAATAGGAAACGCTCTACAGATACCCCGCTGTTTGCAGCGGGGAGCCTTATTCACAGTGGGATTTAATCACAAATACTGGATTCCTGTATGTAATAACATTACTTTTATAAAGAATTCCGGGCAGCGTCGTATAAACGATACCCGCCGCTAAGGTTGAAAACATCAAATTTGTTTTGCATTAAAATTCTAGCGGCAACATAACTGCGCAGGCCGCTATGACAGATGACGTAGACAGGTTTGGCAAGATCCAATTCTCCCATACGCTGGCGCAAAGAGTCCAGCGGAATGTTGACAAAACCGTCTATGTGCCCCTGCGCTGCCTCCTGCGGATAACGTACATCAAGAAGGGTAATGCTGCCGTCCCGCGGCAAGGCATCTATGTCATGCCAATGAAAATTTTTCACCTTTCCTGTCAGCACGTTTTCAATCACATATCCTGCCATGTTTACCGGATCTTTCGCCGAGGAATACGGCGGCGCATAACAAAGTTCCAAGCGGATTAAGTCATAAGCCGTCATTCCCGCGCGAATTGCTGCGGCCAGTACGTCACAGCGTTTGTCTACGCCATCGAAACCAACAATTTGCGCACCCAGAATTTTGCCGCTTTCTTTATCAAAAATCACCTTCATGGACATTGGCTTAGCGCCCGGGTAATACCCTGCATGGCCTGGCAGCCACAAAAACACCTTGTCGTATGGCAAGGCAAGCCTCTTGGCGGTTTTTTCGTTTACTCCGGTAAAGGCCACGGTCATGTCAAAAACTTTTATTACAGCCGAACCTTGCGTGCCTGTGTATTCGGAGGGAATGCCGCAGATATTGTCGGCTGCAATCCGGGCCTGTTTGTTGGCGGGGCCTGCCAGCGGAACCATGGCAGCCTGCCCCGTGACAAAATCGGTTACTTCAACCGCGTCTCCCACTGCGAATATGTCAGGGTCGGAACTGCGCATATATTTATCAACCGCAATGCCGCCGCGTTCGTTTATGTCCAAACCGGCATTCTTCGCAAGCCCGTTTTCCGGCCTAACGCCAATGGCCAGAATGAGCATGTCTGTTTCCAGTGTTCCGTTCTGTAAAGTTATGGTTAAACCATTATTGTTTTCTAATATCTTCTGAAAGCCATTGTTTAAATATAATGATACGCCATGCCTTCTAAGATGCCGGTGAACATCACATGCCATGTCTGCATCCAAAGGCGCAATCACCTGCTCAGACAGTTCGATAATGCTTACATCAAGACCGGCTTCTCTTAGATTTTCGGCCATTTCAATTCCGATAAAACCACCGCCTATCACCGCAGCGCTTTTCGGTTTGTTTTTTCTGATGTAATCTTTAATCCTGTCAGTATCGGCCACATTGCGCAGGGTAAATATGCGCATTGAGTGTGCGTCAATATTGGGCGGTTTGATGGGCGCGCCTCCGGGGGCTAAAATCAGCTTG
>WRNF01000176.1 GCA_009776715.1 Treponema sp.
CGATGAAACATTAAGGCGGCGGCTTATGCCGATTGCCGAAAAACACAGCCTTGCAGTCCTTAAAAAAGCGCTGCTTTATTTTCAAGACAAAGGCGGCGGAAGAATAACANTGGAAACAACGCTGCTCGGTGGCATAAATTCACNCAGCATTGACGCGGAAAAAATTGCCCTTTTCGCAGANGGGCTTGATNCGGCAATAAATATTATTCCCTGGAACAAGGTGCAAGGGCTTAGTTTTGAAGGAAAAAAGCTTGTCTCTCCATCGAAAGAAGAGATTGCATGTTTTTCCAATGCGCTTAAAAAAAAGGGGTTAAACGTAACGCAGCGTTTCAGGAAAGGCCGAAGCATCATGGGCGCCTGCGGACAGCTTGGCGGTTTACCTCATCATTAAATCCGATGCTGTTTGAGCCTGGCTTTCATTTTCAAAAATGTCAACCAGGGATTCCTTTATCCATCCGGTATATTGGCCCTCTACCAGAACCCAAGTTTCAATTGCGTCGCCTTTTTTTTCTATTTTCCGTTCCATGACAGCAACAATTGCACCCTGCCTTAAATATCCCACTGATGGATTGTTCTCTTCCTCGTGCGGCAGGGAATTTACCTGTGTATAGGACACATTGACAACGGCATAACCAATGCATGGCTGCGACAAAGGCGAGGTTACCGGCGGAATAATAACAATTGCATCATTATTTCTGCTGCAACAGGCAAATAAAAACATAAGGATAAAATATACGGGTATGCTCACCCCTGCCTTTACGCATGCGCATACTTGACTGCATGACGGTTTTTTTCCTATCTTCATATAATGAACAATATAACCGCTTATGCGGTTTTAGTCATCATGTTTTTATGCATTCCGATTCAGGGCCTTTTTGCCGATGAAAACCGAAAATACGGGCTTACCGCCAGTCCTCAATTCGGTTTTTTCTACGGGCAGGCAGAGGAAATTGTGTATCCTGAAGATACTAAAGCCAAATACCTAAGCGAACTGCTCTGGGATATGAAACCGGTTTTTTACTACGGCCTTGCGTTGGATTTTTCACGGATTATTCTAACAGAAAAAATTGGTTTTTTCTCTAATCTGTCGATAAAATACGGAATCCCTGCAAACAGCGGGTTTATGGAAGACAGGGACTGGCAGTCAGAGGAGAATACCGCTCTTACTAATTATTCCGAACATGACAATTATACAAGAGAATTATTGGTTTTGGATTTTAATGCGGGAGTTTCCATTCCTTTCCGGCAAAGGTTCCTCTTAAAACCGTTTATTAATGTTTCATACATGCGCTTTAGGTTCTACGGGGTTGGAGGTTATCTGCAATATGCGGATTTTTTAGGCGGTGGAAAATACGGTCCTATNTCCCAGGCNGCGGTAATACCCTTGCCAAAAGACGAAACGGTTATTAACTATACCCAGGAATGGCTAACCCTTGCCCCCGGCCTTTCCGCAGGCTGGTTTTTTTTACAAAAATTTTTTACAGAAATATCATTGCAGGTAAGCCCTTTAATTTTTTGCGCTGATTTGGATGAACATTTATTGACTGACAAACAATACCGCGATTATATGCGAGGCGGATTATTTCTAAACCCCGGTCTATCGTTTGTCTTTGAGTTAAATACTATTATTGCATTCTCTGCGGATTTTTCATGGCGTTATATTGTAAATTCCAAGGGGGTAACATACAGCAAAAATTATGGAAAAGGATATTATGACTTTCCTAAAGGATATGCAGGTACTGGATTGTCTGTAATCAATGCAGGCTTGTGGATAAAAACCCGGTTTTAAACACTTCCAATCACAGAAACAAGGCATACGGCAAAAGAAAATGCAATCCCGTTACTACAAATAACACTATTCCTGCAATTTTTCTATACACAAGAAAAACATCCCCGATTTGGCTTATTTTTCCGCTGCCTTCAATTTTTGCAGAATGCTCACGGTAATAGTCAAAAATTAAAATAAAACCTCCCAGCAAACCGGCGGCTGCGGGGAATAAATCCCCCACAATAATGGTACGCATTGGAAGCAATAGTTTAAGAAATCCGATAATTGCCGTAATAATTCCCAGTATAAGGCGATGACCGCTTCCCGAGAGCGGCATTTTAGCGTTGTTTTCAAAAGAATCGGTTTTTTCTGAATCTCCAAAAAATAAAAGAAACCCGGCTATCCCATTAAATAAAATCGACAAAAAATAGAGCTGTACCATTGTTTATTCCTCATTATATAATAAAAAAAAATAAATAATTGGTCAAGTGGATATTCCTGCAAATTTCCTATAATTTTTCATTGTACAAGATTCTGCACGGTTCCAAGTTATCATATGATAATAAAAAGGAATTACCATGTATAGAGCTGCCATATGGCGAGTTCGGCAAGCTGCTAATCTTCCGAGCGGGGACTTGGCCTTGACTGTGTTTTATCCAGTTGAATCTCAAGTATTTCCAATGCCTGTTTAGTTTTAAATTCGGTAAATTCGGCCATTTCACGGTCAACAATTTTGTTTATTTCCTTTTTTGCAGCATCCTTACTTATTGACACGCGTACCCACCAGGATCCATCGGGCATTTGATCGCGTGCATTCACAACAGCGCCGGTCAGTTGAAGGTTTACCAGTTCCACACCAATATTCTCGATAGACTGAACCGAACGTGCGCTGTCTGTAAGCCCTGACTTCTTGGCATAGTCGGCCAGCATTTCCTGCACATGGACACTTATCTGTTTGGCAACATCACGGCGGGCGCGGCTAGCGGCTGTCTGCATTGCCAGATTATCATTCTGCAGTTTTGCAAAACCAATGCCCCAAAAAGCATCCTTAGGCGGCAGTTCTGAAACCCATTTCGGTTTATTAGCATTGGCCCGCGAAGAAGAATTTGATCCGCAGCCCGCTCCAAAAGCAATTATTGCCATTACAGGAAACAGAAGACGGACTAAAGACCCGATTTTTTTTATCATTTTTCATTTCTCCTTTTCTATCGCACATTGGAAAATTATTTCATTTTGCCAACTCTGCGGCACTGTCATATATTTGCCGGTACACAGCGGTGATTTTATCCTCGTCTATGCTGGAAAAGGCAACGCGCAGGCAGTTTTCGCTTAACGCAACCAGGCCAATGCCGTGCTTTGACAGCAGTTCCTGGCGCAGGGCTTCCGCATTCACCGTGCAATGGAAACTCATAAAATAACCGGAATTAAAAGGCAAAGGTTTAAGTACCGGATGATTCGGATTTGCTGCAATAAATGCTTTTACCAGATTGTAACGGCGCTCGAGCATTTTACGGTAATCGGCTTTTTCACCCGGAGTGCGGGGATCTTCCATTGCCTTAAGCATAAGGTACTGGGCGCTGGTATTGGCGCAGGATACGGACGAGCGGATTGCACCCATAAGTTTTTTGGTCAGCGCTTCATAATGGACAGCTTCCAGGTTCTTTGAGCCAAAGGTAAGAAAACCCATACGCAGCCCCCAGACATAGTCTTCTTTAATTGGGCCGTCAATTTTAACTGCCAGCACCCGCTCATGGATATCGGCAAAATGCATAAACAGCGATTCTCTTGAAATATTGTCTTCATAAAACAAGCCAAAATAAGCGTCATCGCATATTACCAGTACATCGGCTCCTTCTTTTGCGGTTTCAAGGATTATGCCGATTAATGCCTTTTCTTCCTGAACAGTGGGCGAATAACCGGAAGGGTTGTTAGGAAAATTAAACAAAATCCGCACAGTGCCGCTTTTTGCCATTTGCCTTATGGCCTGTCTGATTGCATCCGTATCCATGCCTAATTCAGCATTTACATATGGTACAGAAATTAACTCGGCCTCGCGGCGGGTTTCAAAAATTAAACTGTAATTATCCCAGCATGGATCGCTTACAATAAGGCCGGAACCTTTGTCAAGGAACATATCCGCAATGCAAGACAGTCCCGATGTAAGGCCGGGCACTACAACCGGAAGAGAAATTTTTCCGGGATCAAGCAAAGGGTTCTTTTTTATCATCATGTCTTTCCAGACAGCCCTTGCTTTTTCTACGCCGGCGGTGGGAGCATAAGCCACGGATTCTTCCGGCGTAAGGGAGGCCATGTTGTCGGCAATTGCGGAAAGGATGAGCGGTTTGCCTTTTGAATACGCCATCCCAATCGTGCCGTTTGCGAAGGAGGCCATTTTTTTTGCTTCAGCCGACTGCATGATAATGCCTTTGGGAAAATAAAAACGCTGCCCCAAACCGGAAAAAAGCCTGTCAATAATGGTTCCTTCAAGTGTTTTGTTTAGTTCTTCTGCTAGTGGATTCATAATGAATAATATTGGTCTTTTTGCAAAAATATGTCAATAAGGAATGCCTGCTGATGCCGGGCTGCGATCTTTGCCCCTGAACAGAACAAGGGTAAGCAGGGTGATGAGATAAGGCAGCATGCTAAAAAATTCCGATGGCAAAAAACGCAGCGCCCTAATGTCAATAATATTAATTGCCAAAACCGAAGCCAGGCCAAAAAGAAAACTTGCTCCCAGCACTCCCGCGGGAAGCCATCGCCCAAAAGAAACTGCCGCCAATGCAATAAACCCTTTACCGTTAATGGTATTAACCGTAAACTGAATGTCCTGGGTAAGCACCACGCAGCCGCCGGCTAAACCGGCAAGCAGGCCTGAAATTATAACAGCAATATAGCGGATTTTTCTGACATTTACCCCGGCAAATGCAAGCGCCTGGGGATTTTCACCGGCGGCCCGTAAACGCAAACCCCAGGGCCTGCGGTACATCACAAACCAGCTTACCGCAAGAATTCCCAGCGCTATCCATACAGTTGGATACAGTCCAAACAAACCTGCTTTTATTCCCATCTTATAATTCTGGCTGCGATCGGAAAAAAATAAAATTTGGCAAACAAAAACGGTTATTCCATTGGAAAGCAAATTTATTCCTGTTCCGGAAATAATCTGATCCGCGCGCAGCGTAATTGAGGCAAAGGCATGCAGCAGCGAAAACAATCCGCCGGTAAAAGCGGCAAGAAGCAGGGCAAGCGGCGCGGAAAAGCCGATTTTTGTTTCCAGCAGCACATGGCAGACAGCGGCGCTCATTGCGCCTAATGCCATCAATCCTTCAAGAGCGATGTTTACCACGCCGGAACGTTCGCAGATCATTCCGCCAATGGCTGCAATAAGCAGGGGAGAAGTTATCATTA
>WRNF01000177.1 GCA_009776715.1 Treponema sp.
CTGCATAATAGGGTTACCTTTGGTCCTAATATGAGAAGAAGTTTTAACGAAACTTATTCGGAACTTAAAAGGGAAAAGGGGATTGTTACGGGATTTTGAGGGGTAATGAAAAGGTTGTGAAGTAATTTATGGTTAAATTTCATAAAATATATCTATAATATATTAATATTCATGCTAATAAGGAATAAAAGCTAAAGTTATCTTTATATTATGGCAGATGATGAAACAAAAAAACAATTATTAAACAAAATTAAATTTGGCGACACTGATCGAGAATTGATAAATAAAATAAAAAAATTCATGAAGAATTGCAAATTAAAACACTTGAACAAATAAATAGTGTCATTAAAAATATTAAAACTAACAAAGAAGATGTTAAAATTAGCAAGAACCGCCTGGCCTTCTATTGGAACAGGGACAAAGGGAATATATTTTTAGGCATGGGTACTCCTTCTTTACTGGCTATTTTTCCCCATAGTGTGTTCGACAATGAGATATTACAATTTTGTCGTTTTCTATACGGTATATCAATCTATTAGAATCATCTATACGGCGCGACCACCAACCCGATAAGTTTTCACGCAAAACTTCAGGTTTTCCAATACCGTCATTCCCATTGCGATCAATATCTTCCAAAAGCCGATTTATGCGCTTTAATGTTTTTTTTGTCCTGAGATTGCCAATAAAGATACTCGCTCCAGCCGGTTTCAGTAAATGAAATATTCATTCTTCCATTGCCTTTAGTTCTTCCCATGTTTTAGAAATTACCTTGCCTTCATCCGCTTCCTTTATGGATTCCATTAAAACTTTCATGTTTTCCGGGTTATAAAAAGGGTCAGGTCTGGTTGTGATTTCAAAAGGGATACCCCCCTGCCTGATTGTCTGCCGGACAAATATATTAAAAGCTGTTGTCATATTTAAGCCTAGGTCTTCAAAAATGTTGTCGGCTCGCTCTTTTAACTCATCATCTATGCGAATATTAACTTGTGCCATATAAAAAATCCTCTCTTAACTGTATATATTTTACTATACATTGTATAGGAAAGTATGTCAAGTTGTTTTTTCTGGGAGGAAAATACAAAAAAGCCCTTGAAATTTAACCATTTTTTGTTATTATTTAATTGTGAGAGTTTTTAAGTATACAAGATTTAGCCATTTTGCTAATAAAGAAGGTATTTCTGACAATGAACTATTGAAAGTAGTTGATCAACTTGAAGCAGACCAGGCAGATGTAAATCTTGGGGGAAATGTTTTTAAGGTGAGAATAGCCAGACCGGGAGAAGGGAAATCAGGCGGACATCGTGTTATCTTGTACTTTAGGAATGAATACCGTACATTTTTTGTGTATGGTTTTTCTAAATCTGATATGGACAACATAAGTGAGAAGGAATTAAAAGCGTTCAAGGCAGATGCAAAAATGCGGTTTTCTTTTACAGATGAGCAGATAAATGTTCGTTTACAAAACGGAACTTTGATTGAAATTACATAGGAGGAATAAAATGAAATACGAAAGCGACATATTGGAAACAATACATGAAAATGCAATTATCGACTTTCAATTAGGTCTTATTTCAGAGGCTGAAATGCGTGAATATGACGAATTATGTCTTTCGTCAGAAACAATTCATGATGATCTAGAACAGGAAGAAGTAAATATAAAACACTCCGGACTTGTTACAGCATAATCTAATATTCGTGAATATAGGTTATTCGTGGTAAAATTTTCAAAATCGTTCATGCGTTTTCAAAAAACTCACATATTGCTTTATGAGTTTTTTTTATTCTGTCACTTTCGGATAAACTGTCTTCTAAATATAAAAAGTCAAAGCGCTTGTAGCTGTATTGTTCATTGTTTTTTACCTTAAAATGATTTCCCATAAAATTGCGTTTATCGTTAAAAATAGAACATGGGTTATGTTACCCTTTCACGCCGGTGGCTGTAACTCCCTGGACAAAATATTTCTGCGCTGCAAGGAAAATAATCATTACCGGGATAATGGAAATTAATGAAGCCGCCATCTGAGGTCCCTTGTAAGTATAAAATTCTGTTGCAAAATCACCCATTCCCAGAGGAAGCGTTTTAAGGTCTGAACTGGTAATATAAATAAGCGGAGCGAAAAAATCATTCCAAAAATACCGGAAGGCAAAGATAATCTGCGTTGCAAAAACCGGCTTTGCAAGCGGCAGCATGATTCGGAAAAAAACAGTAAAATCGTTGGCTCCGTCAATGTATGCCGCTTCGGAATAACTGTCCGGAATAGTCATAAAATATTGTTTTATAAGAAAAGTGCCGAAAGCGGTAAACGCTCCGGTAAGGATTAGCGCTAAATGGGTATCGTTAAGGCCAAAGTTAGTAATGATTAAAAATTGCGGGATTATTATTGCCTGAACCGGAATCATTATTGATACCACATACAGCATAAAAATAATGTCCCTTCCCTTCCACCGTAATTTTGAAAAGGCATAAGCCCCGGTAGTTGCGGTAATAAGCTGCACCAGAACAATGATAAAAGTAAGTTTTATTGAATTCCATGTGTAAAGGGGAAACCTGTCCGCTAACTGCTTAAAGTTTTCGGAAGTAGGCGTTTTGGGAATAATCTTCATCGGAAAATCGTATATTTCAGCATCAACCTTAAAAGCAGAAGAAATCATTACTACCAAGGGCCCAAGTATTACTGCNCACATTCCCAGCAGGAACAATGTTTTGAGCAATATAAAAAATATATGCCCGGCNGTGTTTCTTCTAGACAATATCATAGCTTACCCACCTTTTTTGCCCTCGCTGCTGTATAAGCGTTACTGCAAGGACAATAACAAGCAGCACCGCCGATTCTGCCGCCGCATAACCAAAACGGTAAGACGAAAAAGCATTCTTGTAAACATCAAACACAAGCACAGATGTTGCCCCAGCCGGGCCTCCTCCGAGCTGGCCGCCGGTCATAACGTATATGTGATCGAAGACCTGAAAAGCGCGGATTATGGCAATGGTAACAGAAAAGAAAATGATTGGCGAAAGGCCGGGCAGCGTTACCGAAAAAAAACGCCGAATAGGCCCCGCGCCGTCAATGGCTGCCGCTTCATAAAGGGTTGCGCTTATAGTTTGCAGGCCGCCAAGAAAAAGCACCATGTAGTAACCGAAATTTTGCCATACCGAAACCATAATAATGGTGGGCAGCGCAGTTTTTTCCCCGGAAAGCCATTGCGGGGCATCAAATCCCATTGACAAAAGGAATTGATTTATCGGGCCTCTGGCTGGGTCAAGAATAAGCATAAAGACAAGGCCGACGGCAACGGTTGAAAGGACATTCGGCAAAAACATAATGCCCCGAAAAATGTTTCTTCCAAAAAACTTTTTGTCCAAAAAAAGCGCAAAGGCAAGCCCCAGGGCAAGTTGAAGAATTACAGTCCACACAGTAAAATTTACTGTATTAAGCAAAGATTTTAAGAAACTTTCACTCTTAAAAGCGTTGATGTAATTGGTAAACCCGGTAAAACGGTAATTAGGCCCCCCGGAAAAATTGGTCAAGGAAATGCCAATTGCCGCAAACATGGGAATTGCCATAAACAGCAAAAACCCGAGAAAACTAGGCAGCAAAAATGCCGCCACAACAGGCCAGGAGGAACGCTTCAAACCGCTGTTTTTCATTTCTTAATCGGTAGTCCTGATTATTTCTTCAAGACCGGATATTAACCGGCTGTTAAAATTATCGTCATCAAGACGGCCAATAAGATATTCCTCCTGAACTGTGTTGATTAAATTTTCAATCCGCGAACCGTATTTGTTATAACTCATGGGGAAGACTATTTTTTCTTCCACAAAAAATTCCAGCGATTGAGGATCGGGAACAGAGGATGCAAGCACTTCTTTCACTCCGTCATCAATCATTGCAGGAAGCACCCCGGCCTGAGCCGCAACTTTGGCTCCTTCCGGCCCTCCCATCCATGCAATAAATTTAAAGGCTGCTTCCTTGTTTTTTGAATAGGAAACCACATGGCTGAAGGTCGGCGCTCCCATGGTTATATACGGATCGGAGTCGGAAGGAATTCTGGTCAGCGCCCAGTCGTTCCAGTCCCATCCGCGCAGCATGCCCTGCTCATAACCTGATTTAATTTGGCCGGGAAACCATTCGCCCATAAGCAGCATGGCAACCTGGCCGTCGTAGAATTGTTTGGAATAATGGGTAGAGAGGACTTCATGTCAATAAGAGGCCACATTGATTTATCCGCTTCCATTGATTTCCGCATGGAAAGCCACCTAAGGATTGATCCGTCAAAATCAATATTTCCATCCGCAGTTATTATGCTTTTCCGGCTTTGGGTTTGCATAATAAGCTGGCTGGATCCCCAGTAATACAGGCTTGCCCCGTACACAGAACCGTCTCCGGAAGAAACCTGCCTTGCAACTTCGGCAAATTTATCCCATGTCCATGTTCCTTCCCTGACATACACATCCGGCGTGGGGATGCCTTTTTCCTCAAAGATTTTTTTGTTGTAATAGGTATAGTACGCTGCGCCTCTCCAGGGAAAACCGATAATTTTACCGTCAACCGAAAGAGCATCCCTGTACGCATCGACCGCTTCACGGTTCACGTCAACGGTGTCAAGCAGCTCATCCAGCGGCTCGATAAAACCATTCTGGTAGTGAGAAAACATGTCCACCTGCCGTTTTTGCATAAAAGCATCCATTGGAGTCCGCCCTATAAGCATGGTAGAGAGTTTCACTTCATAATCCGGAGACGCTAAATACTGCGCATCCACAAAAATTGCATTCTGCGAAGCGTTAAAAGCATCGATCATGGGTTTAATAGAAGGATCATCCCATGTATAGTAAATGATGCTTACCGGCTCGCCTTCTCCCTTTGCCTCGCTGCGGTCGCAGCCTGCAAACACACAGCTTAGTAACAAAGCTGTAACAAGAAATAAATATAACTTCTTCATTTTTCCCCCATTTCCCCCTGCGGGGCAGTAATTAGATTTGTTCGACAACCTTATTATATTATTATTGCATGGAATTGGGAAGATGGCAAGTACAGTACTAGGAGCCTGTCGGACTTGTAGATTTTGCGGCTATTAGCCGGTGGTCAAAAACCACTAAAATCTCCGATTTTGGGGCTCCTTACGGGGGTAAATTTTCTGGAAGAGGTTCCCTTAATATATCAAGGTTCTTGCATG
>WRNF01000178.1 GCA_009776715.1 Treponema sp.
TTTCAAAGGCAAGCCATTCATCAAAACCATAGGCAGCGGAAGGCTCACATTCCAGCGTAAAGGGAAAGCCTTTGCGGATGTCAAGGACGTTGCGGGCAATGGGCGTAAGGCTCAACGAAGGCGAACTGGAATTAATCCATCCTTCCGGCGCATGGAAAGCCACGGTCAGCTTTGCAGCATTGGCCCAGGCGATTTCTGCGTCAATTTTTTCAAGGAAATGAGGGTCTTTCTTGTTGTTAAAAAGATCGCAGGAAATAGTGGTTAGTGTGAAGTGGATAGTGATTAGTGCAAGAATTAGAAGAGAACTAACTTTAGCATGTTTTTGCTGTTTTGTCCAATTGGCATATTTCAAATTGGCATATTTCATATAAACCTCTTAATATCATTTATTAGACAAGAATATATAACAGAAAAATGAATCTGTCAATGCCGCTTCGCTGCGAACCATCTACAAGGTAACTTTTATGAAATTAAAGAAAAGCCCACGGATTAGCACAGATTTTCCACGGATTATCACGGATTAATCAGAATTAATTAAAAATCCGTGTAAATCCTTTTAATCCGTGAAAATCCGTGGCTTTTGCATATATGGTTTAGCGAGAGGCCTAAATGAAGTTAGAGGTAAGTAAATTCCTTAATCAATATATTCAATGGGGAAAACCCCTCTGTCGCGGGAAAGCGCCGTGTTGGAAAAAATCCGGGAGGCTTCTTTTTGCAGTTGTTTCAGGTCATAGTCCGAATACCGTGGGCTGTAATGAATAAGGGCCATTTTTTTTATGCCTCCGGCTGCGGCGGCAATGCCGGCAGCTTCTGCCGCGGTCATGTGCTTTTTGCCATGGGCATCTTCGGCAAGGGCCTGTTCGAACATTCCTTCGCAGACAAACAGATCGGAACCGGCAACTTCGGCTGCTATTGAATCAACAGCAAGGCTGTCGGTAACAAACGAAAATTTCCTGCCGCTGCGGGGAGGCCCAAGCACTTCGCTCGAACGCACCTGCCGCCCATCGGCTGCCTGAACCGCAGTTCCGGCCTGCAATTGCGCCCACAGCGGCCCGCGCGGAACGCCCAGAGCCTCGGCTTTTTCCGGGTGAAATTCTCCGGGACGAAGGTATTCTTCCAGCGTGTAACCGAAACAGGGCTTGGTATGATGCAGCGGGAAACAGCGTATGTGGAATCCCTCTCCCTGGTACACAATGCCCGGCTCGGTTATTTCTTTTACAATTATTTCATAATTAATGAACATGTCCAGAACCCGCCGGTTTGTTTCGACATATTCGCCGATGCGCGGCGGTCCGATAATGTACAGTGGATCGTCCCTGTCTACCTGCGAGGAAAGCATTAAAAGGCCGGGTATGCCGGTAACGTGATCCGCATGGGTGTGGCTTACCAAAATGACCGATATTTTTTTCCAGCGCAGGTTTAATTTCCGCAGGGCAACCTGAGTTCCCTCGCCGCAGTCAAACAGAAAAAGCTCGCCTTCCCGCCGCAGCAGCACCGATGTTAAATGCCTGTTTGGCAGGGGCATCATCCCCCCGCTGCCAAGTATAAATGCTTCAAGATTCATGTTTCGTTATATTTCCAGTATTGCAATAGAATAGTATACTTTAATAACATAAGCAATGGGGGAAAATATGTTTGATGCTGCAAAAACAAAAGAGCAGATAATTCAATGGATAAAAGATTATTTTAATGATAACCAGCCGGATACGCCGTATCCAAAGGATACGCCGAATCCAGGGGATACGCAGGGCCTTTTCGCAGTAATTGGCATCAGCGGCGGCAAGGACAGCACCATAACCGCCGCCTTGTGCGCTCAAGCCCTTGGCGCGGATAGGGTTTTTGGCGTGTTAATGCCCTGCGGGGAACAATGGGATTTATCCGTCTGCCATGACGTTGTGCAATTTTTGGGAATTCAATATTGTGTTATTGATATTAAAGAAATTACGGATGCCTTTTCCGGGACAATTGCAAACAGCGGGTTATTAATGAACAGGCAGGCGGCAATAAATGTGCCTGCCAGAATAAGAATGGCGGTGTTATACGCTGTTTCGGCCATTGTAAAGGGGAGGGTGGCAAATACCTGCAACCTCAGCGAAAACTGGGTCGGCTATTCAACCAAATTCGGCGACAGCGCCGGCGATTTTAGCCCTCTGTCGCAGTTCACTGTTACCGAGCTGAAGGCCCTTGGCAGGGAACTGGGCTTGCCGCCGCAGTTTATCGACAAAACTCCCGAAGACGGCCTTAGCGGCCTGACCGATGAAGAAAACCTGGGATTCAGCTATGCAACTTTAGACAAATATATCCGCAGCGGCCTCTGCGAAGACATGGCAGTCAAAGAAAAAATCGACCGCTTGCATAAGACCGGCCTGCACAAGATCAATGCAATGCCTTGTTTTAACAGACTCTAACTAAAGCCCCCTCGCCTGCCTGTCTGCCTGCACAGGCGGGCTCAAGCAGGCAGCCCCGCAGCGAACCAACTCTTTGGTAACTTTTGAAGCTATAGATAAAAAGCCACGGATTTACACAGATTTACACGGATTATTTTAAAATTTTAATTCTTAAAATCCGTGAAAATCCGTTTAATCCGTGGAAATCCGTAAAATCCGTGAAAATCCGTGGCTATTGATTATATGCCTTAGCGAGAGGCCAAATGAAGTTACAGACAAGCCCCCTATACTTCAAAACTGTCAACTATCCTTTTTATTTTTTCAACTACCGAGTTTGAATTTCCTGCAAGATTAGAAACTGCCTTGGCTTCAGTGTTGATGTTATGAATTTCATTGGAGATATTTACAATAGCCGATGAAATGCCGCTTGACTGATTTTGCAGTAAATTTACTTCGCTTAACATGGAGTTGCTGCCGTTCTTCATTTCCTTGGAGCCGGTTTCTACTTCGGCAGAAATATCATTCATTCGTTTTAGCGCATCCAAAACCTGATTTGCGCCTTGTTTCTGTTCATTAATGGCATTGTTTACTTCAATAACAAGGTTTTCAGTTTCACTTACCCTCATGCTTACAGCGCCAAAAGCCGAAACCGATGATTGCGCGCCTTTAACAATTCCGTCAATTGTTACGCTGATTTCTTTTAACTCATTGTGAATTTTTTTTGATTCCGCAGTGGCAGTCTCTGCAAGCTTCCTAATTTCGTCTGCAACAACAGAAAATCCTCTTCCTGCATCTCCGGCATGGGCAGCTTCAATTGCAGCGTTCATGGCAAGAAGGTTTGTCTGGGAAGAAATAGTTGCAATAATGCGGTTTGCCGCCTGCAATGCATTTGACTGCTCAACAATTTTTTCTATGCGCCGGGAACTTTCGTTTTGAATGGTAAGGCCTTCGTTAGCCGCGCTATTTACTGTTTTAAAATGTTCAGCCATTTTTCCAATTACATTTCCAATAGACACAATATTATTCACCATTTCTTCGACCGCTGCTGATGCCTGCCCCATACTGTCTGCCTGAATAATTATTGAATTGTTAAGCGATTCAATATTTTGAGTAATTTCATGGACTGCAGCCGAAGCCTGATTAACGCTTTGCAGTTGCCCATTGGTTCCTTCCTGCACATTAACAATCGCAGTAGAGATTTTTTCAATAGAGGTATACATCCCCTGTGCATTGCCGTCAAGATTTGCGCTTGTTGAAGACAATTCCTGCTGAGTGGTTTTTATTTCTCTCATGCCTTCGGCAATATTTTCACAAAAACTGTTAATCATTCCTGCTGTTGAACCCAATTCATCCACCGATAAAATGCTTATCCGGCGTTTTAAATCTTTTTTGCCCGCTGAAAGATTTTCAAGCTGGACAATAACGGAGTTAAACAGTTTTGATGAATTTCTTTTAATATAAATTGCAATTGCAAGCAGAAAAATAATGTACCCGCCGGAAACAAAATTTATTATATACCATATTGAACTGTCAAACATGGAAGGATTAAGCCCCCCCTTACTAAGCGATAGCATAACGAATGAATAAGTTATTACCATTGAAATAATGCTCATTGCAAAGGGTATGATGCATGCTTTAAGGCTTTGCCTGCTTTCGCGCAAATTTTTTGGAAATACCGTTATGTTTAGATCCCCCAGCGTCCGGGTTACCAGGCCTTCGCCTACATTATAGACAAGAATGCCGGCAGCCATGCCGACAGCAAGGCATCCGCCATAAAGGAATTGACGGAATTCAGGCAGAAGCCCCAAAAAATCTCCCATAAAAAAAACCACCGGTATAAGAAATACCGCCTGCAAAACGATAATATAAGCAATGGATTTTATGGGCAGCGCGCCGATTTTTTTCAGGAATTTGAAAAACCGCTCATCTTCCATATTTTCAATTTTATAGGAAAAAAGCGGCGCATTTATTCCTAAAAGCACGGAAATTGCCAGCACGTATATTAACGCTGGAATAATAAAACGCTGCAGCACAATTTGAACGGGCATTATTCCCGATCCAAAAAAATACAAAACTAAAAAATTCCCCACAACAGTAATAACTGCTGAGCCAATAATAATCAATAAAAAAGTAGCTCTTTTGTTCATGTTTCCTTCCATAAAAATGAGTTGAATCAATTAAATTTTAGCCTTTATTTTAGTATAATTTAAAATGGTATGTAAAGGGGCTTTGTTTTTTTTCTTGAGCCAAGCGCCGTTTTCGCAAGCCACGCGGGGCTTTTTTGGCGCTTACTGCTGTTTTAATAATGCAAAATGAATTTTTCCGTCATATCTATTACATTCTAAAGAAGGGCTTTTACCTGATAGAACAGACAGGAGACACGGTAAAGATAAACATTCCCTAAGGTTTTACGGCAACGGAATGATAGCCGTGAACATAAAAAACCGATATTTTATAACAAATAAGGATAATTTTTAAAAAAAACGTTTTTTCCGCAAAAAAAAGGGAAAAAAAAGAAAAAAAAGAAGATTTTTTTTTTGGAAATGCTTGACAAAGAATAAAGAATTAAGTATTTTTTAAAATGCGCATCCGCCTGCGAAAGCAATAAAGGGCGTGGTGTGGAAAGGCGCCTTAGAGGGGGCGGCGCCTGGATTGGTATTTGGCAAAACGCCGTGCCGTAAAAAGCGGCAAGGCTGCAGGGAAGGGGAGAGAGAGGCAAGGCGCTGGCCTGGCAAAAGCCGGTCAGCAAGCGAAGGGTCCGTGGAGGCACGGGCCCCGCAGCG